>JAFGON010000028.1 GCA_016926475.1 candidate division WOR-3 bacterium
AATTTCTACCACGAAGTTATAAAATTTGTGATACAAATTTTATAAAGAAATATTTCTTTATGATTTTCTTCACTTCGTGAAGGAAAATTGTATTCAATTTTCCCTTCGTGGAGGTGTAAAGCAGAGTTTTCCACCCTTCGTGGTTGATATCTTTTTTATCTTTTATTTTCAATTTATTCAAAGACCAAATACAATTATTACCACGAAGGCTGGCTTATTTGCATATGGCAAATAAGCCAGCTACACGAAGGAGTAAATCATAAATGATTTACTCTACACGAAGTTGAGAGTATAAATTTTTAAGAGAAAATCATGATTTTTGACGAGTTATCAAATAAAGTTATTAATTGTGCTATCGAAGTTCATAAAAATTTAGGTCCTGGATTATTAGAATCAGCTTATGAACAATGTATGTCTTTTGAATTAAATCAAAGGGGTATTCCTTTTAAAATTCAATACACATTACCAATAGAATATAAAAAAATAAAAATTGATTGTGGTTACAGAATTGATATTTTAGTTGACGATAAAATAATCATCGAATTAAAAAGTGTAGATAAAATATTATCAATTCACAAAGCTCAACTTTTAACATATATGAAACTTGCAAAAATAAATATTGGATTACTTATTAATTTCAATGTGAGTAAAATAAAAGATGGCATTATAAGATTTGTAATTTAGCTTAAGTCTATAAAGATTTTTACCTTTATTATTTTTAACTTCGTGTAGGACAAATCAATTTTGATTTGTCCCTTCGTGCAGGTGGGAAGCTATGCTCCCCACCCTTCGTAGTTGATATTCTTTTCTTTTATTTCTCTTAGACTTTTTTCTTATCCATCAACTTTCGTGTAGGACAAATGTAATCATTTGTCCCTTCGTGCAGGTGGGAAGCTATGCTTCCCACCCTTCGTGGTTAATATTCTTTTCTTTTATTTCTCATAGACTATTTTCTTATCCATTAACCTTCGTGTAGGACAAATGTAATCATTTGTCCCTTCGTGTAGAAAAAATGTTTACATTTTTTCCTTCGTAGTTGATATTCTTTTCTTTAATTTCTCATAGATTTATATCTTATCTATTAACCTTCGTGTAGATGAATTGCTTGCAATTCATCCTTAGTGCAGAAAAAATGTTCACATTTTTTCCTTCGTGGTGGATATTCATTTTATTTTTCTCTTATCTTTTAACCGCAGTGAATATTCTTTCTTTAATTTTTATTTGACCTAATATCAGTTCAAACGCTCGTTTATCTTTTTCCCCAAATCCCTACCGGCTTCGAAGCATTTTTCCAATATTTCATCATCCGGTTTGTAAGCCGCTTTTATTTCCGAGATCACTTCAATGGACATGGATTCGAGAAAAGCCTTCAGCTGTCCCGTCGCTTCTCCGCTCCAACCGTGTGATCCGAACACAATTCCGTATGGCACGCTGAATTTCAGGCCTTTTGCATAGGAAAGAGAATCAAAAAGAGAAGGGAAGGCATTGTTGTTTATTGTAGGTGAACCGGCCAGAAGAGCAGAAGATTCGAGGAGTTCAGCCGCAACATCGCTTCTGTTGCTCGACTGGAGATTTAAAACCACGGTGTGAATGTTTTCGGATCTGAGTCCGTCCTCGAGATGTTTAGCCATCATTTCCGTGCTCTTCCACATGGTTTCGTAGATGATTACAGCTTTTTTCTTTTTTTTGAGCCGTGCCCATTCCGAATACATTGACAGTACTTCGGAGAAATGTTTTTTGTCTCTCCAAATCGGTCCGTGATCCGGAGCGACGAGCGAAAAATCCATGCCGGCGAGTTTGTTCAGAGAAGCGGTCACCTGTTTTCCGTAGGGTGTGATTATGTTAGAGTAATACTCTGAAATCCTGTTTTTCAGAGTTTCCCAGGACAGTTCGTCGTCGAATCTCTCGGAGGACGCCAGATGCATTCCAAAAGCGTCCTGAGAAAAGAGGATTTTCTCGGGTAAAAGATAGGACACCATGCTGTCGGGCCAGTGAAGCATTGGTGTAACAAAAAAATCGAGCGAGGAATTTTTAAGGTCAATTCTCTCTCCGTCCTTGATTTCCGTTGTTTCAAGACCAGGGAAATATTTTTTTAGAGTTTTCACTCCGTTTGGAGACGCGAATATCTTTTCCGGAAGGACTTTTCGCGCAGTTTCAACTAGCGAGCCGGAATGGTCGGGTTCGGAATGGTTTGACACTATGTAGTCTATCTTTTCAGGATCGACGACGTATTTTATCCTCGACATCATCTCTTCTTCGAATCCTTTTTTAACAGTGTCTATCAGCGTAATTTTATCTGCGAGTATTAGATAGGCGTTGTAGGTCGTTCCGAAATTCGTACTGTAACCGTGAAAATATCTGAGTCCCCAGTCAATCGCTCCGACCCAGAAAACTTTTTCTGAAATTTGTACGGATTTGTGCATTTTGTTTCCTTTATTTCATAGCTTTTCGAACCATGCCTGAGGATGGTCGCACGCAGGGCATTTTTGAGGTGCTTCTTTTCCTTCGTGAATAAATCCGCAGTTCAGACACCTCCACTCCACTTTCTCGGGTTTGCAGAACATTTTGTCTATGTCTGAATGGAGCTGTCTGTATCTTTTTTCGTGGAATTTTTCCGCGACTGAAATGTTCTTCCAGACCAGGGCGATTTCATTGAAGCCCTCTTTTTCAGCTGTTCCGGCAAATTCCGGATATAGAATTGAATGTTCTTCGAGTTCGCCTTCCGCCGACAACAGAAGGTTTTCTTTAGTCGTGCCTATTTTACCGGCGGGAAATATTGCGGTAATTTCAAGGGGACCGCCTTCGAGGAATTTGAAAAATCTTTTCGCGTGCTCTTTTTCCTGGCGGGCGGTCTCTTCGAATATTGCCGCTATTTTTTCAAAGCCTTCTTTCTTGGCCTGTTTTGAAAAAAAATCGTAACGATTACGGGCCTGAGATTCTCCGGCAAAAGATTTCAAAAGGTTGATTTCCGTTTTAGTTCCTTTGACTCTCACTTTTCCTCCTTTGGTTTAAATCATTCTTCTTTTTCAGACATGGAACAGACCGGGCAATAGCCCTCTGCGAGAACAGAGCGTCTTTTGATTTTATAATTGTTTTTTATGTCAGAAAAAATTTCATTGTTGGGACTGATATTAAAATCGATTATGGACCCGCATTTCAGGCATACGAAATGACCGTGAGGAAAATTGTTTCCGTCGTACCTTTCAGAACCGTCCAATGCCTTGATTTTTAGTATGTCGCCGCTTTCAACAAGATAATCGAGATTTCTGTAAACTGAAGCAAGACTGAGTTTTTTATAGAAAGGTTTTAAAAGAGTGTAAATTTCTTTTGCCGATGGATGAAAATCTGTTTTACTCAACAAATCCAACAATATATTTGAATAGCTTCTTTTTCTTCCCACAAGATAATGGTAATCTTTATCATAAAAAAAGCAAGCGGAAAATAAAATAACTCTTTACTTTTTACTAAAAAGTATTATATATGCTCTAAATTTTTAAAGGAGTTTGAAAGTGGAAAAAGAAACAAGAGTTGCGGAAGAAACAGAACCTCCCAATTCGCAGAAAGAGACTTTACAAAATGAAGAGACCGAACCTCCCTCGCAAAAAACACGGGAAGACTACGGTTATTACGGCGTAGACGAGTATCTGACCGCTCTTGCGGCCTATTCCAAGAAAGAGCACGGATACGGAAGAATACCTTCCAAAAGACTTAAATTCATAAAAAATTATTTCCCCGATATCAGCATCTCTGAATGGAACGACTGGAAATGGCAGATCAAAAACAGCGTTAAATCTGCCGAAGAGCTTTCTAAATTCGTCAATCTGACGGAAGAGGAATTCGCATTCATAGAAAAAAATCAGAGCATTTTACCCCTGAGAGTAACGCCTTATTACGCGAGCCTTCTTGCGGGAACAACATTGGCCAACCCTTTGACCCGCTCTGTGGTGCCGATCGCCGACGAAACTGTTTTCTCTCCGGACGAGGAGAACGATCCGCTTTCCGAGGAACTTCAGAGTCCTGTCGAAAACCTGGTTCACAGGTATCCTGACAGGGTTTTGTTTCTCGTTACCGGTTTCTGTTCGACATACTGCAGGTACTGTACGAGATCGAGATATGTCGGAGAAAACCACAAATGCGAAAACAGGAACAGGACCCACGAAAATGCTTTTGAATACATAAAAAATCACAAAGAGATCAGGGACGTCATAATATCCGGCGGAGATCCGCTGACGTTGCCCGACGAGACGCTTGAAAAAATTGTGTCAAGAATAAGACAGATTCCTCACGTCGAGATAATCAGAATCGGGACAAAAGTGCCCGCTGTTCTTCCTCAGAGGATTACGTCAAATCTGATAAAGACGCTGAAAAAATTCAATCCTCTTTACATAAACATTCACTTCACTCATCCGGAAGAGATTACTGAGGAGACTGCAGCTGCATGCAGACGCCTTGCAGACGGCGGATTTCCTTTGGGAAGTCAGACGGTTTTGCTGAAGGGTATCAATGACTCGCCTCTCATACTTAAGGAGCTCTTTCACAAACTTCTCGCCGCAAGGGTCAGGCCTTACTATCTCTACCAATGTGACAAGGTTTTGGGAACCTCTCATTTCAGAACTGAAATAGAAGAAGGTATTGAAATCATTAAACAGCTCAGAGGCTTCACGAGCGGTTTGGCTATGCCGAATTATATAGTCGATTTGCCTAAAGGCGGCGGAAAAATTGCCCTTCTGCCGAATTACGTCAAAAAGGAAGAAAAAGGCAATTACACATTCTGTAATTTCAAGGGCGATACATACGGGTACTGATTTTCTATGATTGTAGGCATGACTTACGATCTAAGGGATGAATACCTTGCTGAAGGCTATTCTCCTGAGGACACTGCTGAACTCGACAGTCAAGTGACGATAACGGGTATTGAAAATGCCCTCAAATTGCCGGGTCACGAAGTAAGACGCATAGGCAGTGTTAAAAAACTTATAAAAGCTCTCTCAAACGGCGAGACATGGGACATTGTGTTCAATATCTCGGAAGGCATAAAAGGAACAGGCAGAGAGGCTTTGGTGCCCGCCATTCTCGATCACTTCCAGATCCCTTACACATTTTCCGGGCCGCTCGTGATGACGACAACACTCGACAAACCAACGGCAAAAATAATCGCCCAAAAAGCTTCGATTCCGACGCCGGATTTTTTTGTCGTCCAGGATGAAAAAGATATCTTGGATAAGGCTGGAAAATTGAAATACCCTTTGTTCGTCAAACCTGCGGCAGAGGGCTCTGGTAAAGGCGTGTCCGTCACATCTATCGTCAGAAACCGCGAAGAACTTCTGAATGAATGTTCGAGGCTGAAAAATCTTTTCAGACAGCCCGTCCTTGTGGAAGAGTATTTGAGCGGAAGAGAATACACCACCGCGGTAGTTGACGGACCACAGGGCATTGAAATAATAGGCACCGCAGAAGTGATTTTCAATGAAAACGCCGAAGGCGGCATTTATTCATATTCTAACAAGGAAAAATACGAGACCAGAGTCAGTTACGAAATCCAAACGGGCGAAAAGGAAAGAGAATGCGCTGAACTCGCTAAAAAAGTCTGGGACGCTTTTTCGTGCATGGATTGCGCGAGGATTGATTTCAGGGAGAACGAAAACGGGAAAATCGAATTTTTAGAGATAAATCCCTTGCCCGGCCTGAATCCCATGCGTTCTGATCTGCCCATAATTGCAGGAAAAGTTAATTTGGATTATAATGACTTGATAGTTAAAATATTGGATAGCGCAATAAACAGAACTTTTAAAAAGGAACAAAAATGAAAATCTGTCGCCTGACATTTGTATTTACGATTCTTTCGTTAATTTTTTCCTGTTCCAAAAAGCCTGTCGAAACAGAGACAAAAGACCTGCAAAAATTCGCCATCGAACTCGTCGAATTCGTCGATGCTGGCGATTACGAAAATGCATCGGCGATGTTCGATTCTGCGATGACTGAAGTATTCCATGAAGAAATGATGAACCAGTCCTGGCAAGTAATTGAAGCCAAATTCGGGGAAATCGGAGAACTCATCGAATCGAGAACGGAATCCGTTGACGGATACGACATTGTTTTTCTGATATACAATTTCACAAAATCAAAGGTTGAAGTAAAGGTCGTTTTCGATTCCGAACAAAAAGTTGCCGGATTTTTCGCATATCCTTTGGAGGTTTCGGCTATAAAGCCTCTGCCAGCCTACATAGACACGTCAGCGTTCACTGAAAAATTAATTGAAATAGGCGAAGGGGAGTGGGTTTTGCCCGGAACCTACACGATTCCGAAAAACACAGAGAAATTCCCGGTTGTCATTCTCGTTCACGGCTCTGGACCCAACGACAGGAACGAGACGATGGGACCAAACAAACCTTTCAGGGACATAGCGTGGGGTCTCGCGTCAGCCGGTATAGGCGTTTTGAGATACGACAAGAGGACTTATATCTATCCTGAAAAAGTGATTGAAATGTACGACGAATTGACTCTGGAAGATGAAACGATTGACGACGCCTTGTCTGCCGTCGGGTATCTTTTAAAAAACACATGGATAGATTCTTCTTCGATTTATATTGCCGGACACAGTCTCGGAGCGATGGCAATCCCCGCCATAGCATCCAGGGTGCCAAACCTCGGTGGATTCATAATTATGGCCGGCAATACGAGAAAGCTTGAAGAACTGACACTCGAGCAGGTGAACTACATATTCGGACTCGATTCTTTCACTAAAGAAGAAAGCCTGTACATTGACACTCTTAAAGCAAAAATAGCCAATATCAAAATGGTTTCCGAAGACACTGTAATATCGCCGGAGGATTTGCCTTTCGGCGTTTCTCAGGTTTATTGGGCTTATCTGGAGAATTACGATCAGTTGGCCGAAGCCGGAAAAATAAAAAAGCCGGTACTCGTAATCCAGGGCGAAAGGGATTATCAGGTTACGATGGTGGATTTTGCCGGCTGGAAGTCAAAACTCGGGCATCTCGGGAATTTTTCTTTCAAATCATATCCTTATCTCAACCACCTTTTCATGGAAGGTGAAGGCAGGAGCACACCTGAGGAATATATGATTCCGAATTACGTTTCAGGCGAAGTCATTTCTGATATAATTGACTGGATAAAGACAATAGAGCAAAAATAAAAAAAGAGGTGAATTTGCACATTGTTTTGGGTGTTCTGATAGGCATAGGTCTCAGCGCTTCCTGCGGTTTCAGGGTTTTCGTGCCTTTTCTTGTGATGAGCATAGCTGCCAAAGCCGGTTTTCTTACTCTGTCGCCGGGATTTGTCTGGGTTTCTTCGACCCCGGCTTTGATCGCTTTTGCGGTGGCGACTGTACTTGAGATAGCGGCGTATTACGTTCCTGTTATTGACAACATTCTCGACTCGGCGGCAATGCCGATTTCATTCGTCGCGGGAGCCGTGGTGACGGCATCGTGCGCTGTCGAAGTTCATCCGTTTTTAAAATGGACAATGGCCGTCATAGCCGGAGGCGGAGCCGCGCTTACGATTTCAGCGGCGACTTCTTTCATAAGAGGGGTTTCGACTACGGTCACAGGAGGATCCGCCAACGCCGTTATCAACACTGGCGAAACGGTTTTCTCCGCCGTGATGTCTGTTCTGTCAATAGTGATGCCTGTATTCGCTCTTGCGACTCTTATGGTTCTCGTCATAGTAGCCGTGGCAATAATAAAAAGAAGACGGAGTAAAAACGAAAAAAAATGTGAAGAGTCGCTAATCAAACTTTGAATTTTGAGTCTTTATTTGCCCTTTCTTCCTATTCCGACCAAAATAAGAAGCACGAGAGATCCTATTACTGCGACTCCGAAGCTTTTTAAGCTGAAACTGAAAGAAAACACGTCACCAGTGATAAATTTCATTATGAAACCGCCGATGAAAGCGCCGAGAACGCCGACGATAATGTTTATCAGGCATCCCTGTTTTTTATTTCCCATTATGAGACTTGCAATCCAGCCGGCTATCCCGCCAAAAATTACCCACACAATGAAGTTCATTTTAAATCCTCCTTAAAATTTGTGTTGTCAGACTTATAGAGTATATATTATAGAAAATAAAAGCTTTTCAGACAATAGGGAGATTAATAGGTTGAAAAACATTCTTCTGACAGGCGCGGCTGGTTTTATTGGAATGGAAACGGCAAAAAAACTTCTCGGCGAAGGATTTTCTGTCGTTGGCATAGACAACCTAAACGATTATTACGACGTAAGACTTAAAACAAAACGACTGGAAGAGCTCGCCGGCAATAAAAATTTTGTCTTTTACAAGATCGACATAGAAAATTTTCAAGACCTAAAAAATTTGTTTTCAGAGAACAAGTTCGACGCAGTCATAAATTTAGCGGCGAGAGCCGGAGTCCGGTACAGCATCGAAAATCCTTTTATCTACGTGACGACAAACACTTTGGGAAACACAAATCTTCTCGAGCTCTCCAAGCATTACGGAGTGAGTAAATTCGTTTTGGCTTCGACTTCATCTCTTTACGCGGGACAGAAAATGCCTTTTGTCGAGACACTCGAGGTAAACACTCCGATATCCCCATACGCTGCGTCAAAAAAAGGCGCGGAAATGATGTGTTATACCTACCATTATCTTTTCGGCCTAGACACGACAATACTTCGTTTTTTCACGGTTTACGGACCATATGGGAGACCCGACATGAGTGTCTTCAAATTTTTCAAATGGATAACTGAAGATAAACCAGTAGAAATATACGGCGACGGATCACAGAGCAGGGATTTCACGTACGTAGAGGACATAGCAAGAGGAGTCGTATCGGGCTTGAAACCTCTCGGATTTGAGATAATAAACTTTGGAAACAACTCCCCCCATAAATTATCCGAAATGCTTGAATTAATAGAAAAATTCACGGGAAAAAAGTCGGTAAAAGAATATTCGGAGTTCAGAAAAGAAGACATGATGGCTACTTATGCAGACATAACTAAAGCAAAAAAGCTTCTTGACTGGTCTCCGGAGTATTCACTTGAACAGGGCATTGAAGAAACGGCTAAGTGGTGGAGAGAAAACCAGAACTGGCTCGCGGATATTAAAATTTGACCCATTGGTTTTATCCTGAAAAATTATTTTACCCCTTAAAAAACAGATATTTTTTTCTGTTGATTGTAATTTCAATAATTACATTTACAGCGAGAGTTTTCTATGTTTTGAAGATCGGGGAGATTACGAGCTCTGAAGACTTCAGAATCGCAATAAACATATCAGAGGGAAATGGGTTTATTTTCAATCAGGATGTCGGTCCGACAGCCTTAAAAGCTCCTCTATATCCTTATTTTCTGTCTTTAATTATGATTCTTTTCGGCTCAAAGGCTCTTTTATCAGCTGTTCTTATACAGCACGTCATTTTTTCTTTGACCCCTTTTATAATCTATAAATCAGGAGAATTGCTCGAAAACAAAAAATTTGGTTTTGTTTGCGCTACAGTTTTCGCTTTGTATCCCGCTTTTATCAGCTATCCGAACACAATAGAAGTGGCGAGTATATCTATACCTTTTGGTGTTCTTACTCTTTATTTAATCCTGCTGTCGGTAAAAAGAAAACCTAAGGTCGTAATCCTTTCAGTTCTATGCTCTGCATTATTATGCCTTTTACAGCCCATGTTTTTTATCATACTTATACTTTTGTATACTTTTTTGCTCATCAAAAGAAAAACAAAGCTTGAGTTCTGGGCTTTTATGATTTTTTTATTGACTGTTTCTCCATGGGTAATCAGAAATTATGTCACTTTCAATAAGTTCATATTCATAAAATCCCCTTTTTGGCAGAATGTATACACAGGTTATATGCCCGACTATCATAGGAAAGAAGAATTCGACATCGTCCCCGACAGTGTTAAGAAAAACATAGATGAGGACAGAAAAATCTACAACGACGTGGAAATGGAAGAAAGATACAAAAACGCGGTCCTGCCCATAATCCGTTCTAATATTGGTTTGTATATAAAAAAATCTTTTTCCCAACTATTCTGGCTCTGGTGGTCTCCTCCGAAATACAGCGGCAACATATCTTTTGCCGTTTTTCGCATGTTTCCGCTCTCTCTCATATATATTTTTTCTATTTTTGGGCTTAAAAGGATTTTCTCAAAAGAAAACAGAAAATTTTACACTGCAATTTTATTCACAATGGTTTATTTTTCGGTTGTCTATGCCCTGACTTTCGCTTTAAATGTCAGGTTCAAACTTGAATTCGAATGGTTGCTGTTTTTTGTTGCGGCGCAGGGATTTATTTTATTACAGCGACTGAGTCGCCCGGAAAAAGATTCGAAATCTCATTGCCAGGTTCAATCCCAATTGTCTGAATCCCGCCGTCCGTGAGAAGATAACCTAAGACATCAGATCCGTTTCTGAAAGCATAAGCTCCGCCAATGTTGTCTTTGATATCGAGGATATAAATCTTTTCTACCTCGGGTTTCGCTTCATATATCTCCAAGACTTCGTCGGATATTCTCTTTGTATAATCAGAGGTTTCAATCCAGGGAATCTGTGATTTTATCAGAAAAAAGAGCAGGAAGAAGGGATATAAAATCCTTAAAATCATTAACTTTTTCGGCAACTGGAATAAAACAATAGATGTGGTGACTGAAAAAAAGACCAGGGGCAAAAACAGAAACCTCTGACCACTGCTGAACATCGTTAAAACAGGAAGAAATGATATTAGAGTAAGGGCTATATAGACTCGGGTATTTTTGATTTTAATGAAAACAAATCCAAATATTAAATATCCCAGCGCTATCAGGATTGATAAAAAAGGATTGGCTAAAAGAAATTTTATCACTCCGTGAGTTCTCATGTTTATGAGAATGGAATTGTAGTCCAGAGGAAATAGAAGCCCGTTGAGCAAATAAGTGAAATTCTTGACGATATTGAATCCAATTTTCAACTGGTAAATTTCATTTGCCGGCATAAGCAAACCGCGATTTCTCAGACATAAATACAGAAATAAAATTATTGAAAAATGCA
>JAFGON010000029.1 GCA_016926475.1 candidate division WOR-3 bacterium
ATTTACGTCGCGGGATGGAGCAGTGGTAGCTCGCTGGGCTCATAACCCAGAGGCCGAGGGTTCAAATCCCTCTCCCGCAACCATTTTTTTATCTGGAATTTTTACCCATTTCAAACGCTTTTATGTTTTTATCGAAAGCCTTTTCAGGCAATCTCTCTCTTATCGCCTTCTCCCAGGAAACGCTTTTTATCTGGGGAATTTTCGAGGAAATCGCGCCTATTAGAAAGACGTTCATCGTCCTCACATCGCCTATGCTTTTGACCGAATCCAGGGCGTCCACGAAAAGAACGTTTTTTTCGCCGACAATAGACAACAGCCTTTCCTTTATATCCGGCGGGTATTCGAAATTTCCGACCGCTACGGGCAAAGGGTCGATTTTCATGTTGTTGACGGCCAAAAATCCACCGTCTTTAAGAAAATGGATTTGTCTGAGAGACTCGAGAAGTTCGAATGAAAGCAGAATATCAGCTTCACCGGATGTTATCACGGGAGACAAAACTTTCTTCGCGAATTTTACAGATGACGTCACGCTTCCGCCTCTTTGAGACATGCCGTGAATTTCGCTTTTTTTGACGTCGTATCCCGAATGGATAGCCGCAAGGGCGATTATATCAGCCGCGACGATTATACCTTGTCCGCCAACCCCCGCTATCATGATATTCTTATGCATTGGCTCCTCCCTGGAATGTTATAGCTTTTGTGGGGCACAAAGAAGCGCATAGACCGCACCCGACGCACAGAAAGGGATTTATGATTGATTTTCGGTTTTTGAATGAAATAGCCGGACATCCGAGTTCCACGCATATTTTGCAACCTATGCATTTTTCAGTGTTGACAGAATATACTTTTCCGTAAGAACGGTTTGGAACGAGAAAAATACATGGTCTTTTAGCGATTATGACAGAGATGCCGTCAAATGCGAGAGCTTTTTTGAAAGCTTCTTTGACAGAAGGAATATCATGCGGGTCAACTTTGTGAATATCCTTGACCCCGAGAGCTGAAACAACTGCGTAAATGTCTATAATTTCCTGATCTCCGTAATGAAGGGTCTTGCCTGTTCCCGGGTGACCCTGGTGACCTGTCATAGCTGTGGTTGAATTGTCGAGGATCACCACTATACCTTTGCTCCTGTTGTAGACCATGTTGGCCAAACCCGTCAAACCACTGTGGAAAAACGTCGAATCACCTATGACCGCGACAATTTTTTTACTTAGCTCTCCAACCTCGGCTTTTTCAATTCCATGGGCGTTTGTTATGGATGCCCCCATACATACTGTCGTGTCGAGGGCGTTGAGAGGAGGGAACGCTCCAAGGGTATAGCATCCTATGTCGCCTGTGGCGGGGAGTTTCAATTTTGATAAAGCGTAGAAAATTCCGGTGTGTGGACAACCGGGACAGAGAGCCGGTGGGCGGGGGGGAAGTCCTTTTACCGGGACTTTTAGGGCTGTGTCTTTTTTTAAAGCGATAGCTATCTTTTCCTGGTCGAGTTCGTCTACTTGTGGGAAAACGTCCTTGCCGATTACTTTTATACCGGCTGTTTTGAGCTCGTTTTCGATGAAAGGATCATTTTCTTCGACCACATAGACCTTTTTGTAATTTTTTGTCGTCTCTTTTATCGCTTCAAGGTTGAGGGGCCAGCTCAAGCCAATTTTAAAAAAATCCATTTCCGGAAGAGCTTCTTTGGCGTAGTAGAGAGAAATTCCTGAAGCTATGACCAAAAAATTCGATTTTTTTGAAGGTTTTTTGTTTAATTTTGTCTTTTTGGCGAATTCGATTAATTTTTTTGTCCGCTCTTCGACGACTGCATGCCTGACTTTTGCGTGAGCAGGGACTATAATTCTTTTTTTTATGTCTTTTAAATACTCAATATTAGCCCATTGCTTTTTATCAGATATTTTAACTACTGTTTTTGAGTGACATACGCGCGTTGTCATTCTTAGCAGAACGGGCGTATCATACTTTTCGGACATTTCCATTCCTATTGCGACAAAATCTTTGGATTCCTGGCTGTCGGACGGTTCAAGGCAGGGGATTTTTGCCGCTCTCGCGTAATGACGGTTGTCCTGTTCGTTTTGTGAAGAGTGCATTCCCGGATCATCAGCCGATACGACAATAAACCCTCCCGTAGCACCTATGTAACTCATAGAAAACAGTGGATCTGCGGCTACGTTGAGACCGACGTGTTTCATTGCGCAGATCGCCCTCGCTCCAGCCATTGAAGCTCCGGCGGCTACTTCGAGAGCGACCTTCTCGTTTACCGACCACTCTTTGTAGATTTCGCCGTATTGGGCGATATTTTCTAAAATTTCGGTTGAAGGAGTGCCGGGATACGCTGCGGCAACTTTGACATCTGCCTCGAAAGCGCCTCTTGCGACCGCTTCGTTTCCTGAAAGAAGAGCTTTTTCCATCTTCACCTCACCAGATTAGAATTTTCTAAAAACTAACATGGAACAGGTCAAAAGGTCGAGAAAAATTTCATTCGGAGCGTTTTTTTATACAAAAAAAAGTTGCTTTTTTATCCGATATAATGTAGTTAGAATGAGAATTCCAGCAATTTTGGAGGATTGTATGAAGACTTTATTTTTTTCAGCTTTTTCGGCGATTTTTTTATCAGCTTCTGTTTTTGCCACAGAGCCATATTCAGGAGCGGGAACAAGCGGATTTAGCTTTCTAAAAATCACCGGTTCGGCAAAATCAGTGGCGATGTCGAGGACGGGTGTGGCGGGAGATGAATCCTATGGAATAAACCCAGCCTCGTTTTCAGGATCTGAGAAGTTTTTAAGCACATCATACTGTTACTTGATGCTCTCAACTCACACCGGTTCTTTATCTTATACCCAACCCCATTCCTTTGGTAATCTGTCCGGTTCAATGGACTATCTTTCTTCTCCAGGCATAGAAAAAACCGACCAGCAGGGAAACGTCCTGGGAGAGTTTTCCTACTCAATAATCATGCCCGGACTTGTTCTTGCGAAGGATATAAACCCGAATTTCAGCGCGGGTTTAGGCGCGAAATTTCTCTACAGTTCGGTTGATGAATACAACGCGGCGGTGTTTTCATTCAGCGCGGGAGGAATCTACAGATTTCCGGAAATCAATGGTTTTTCAATAGGCGCTTGTGTTGAAAACATAGGCCTGACGATTAAAGCTTACGACGAAGAAAAAGACCCACTGCCGCTGAAGTTCACGGGCGGAGTGTCTTTTGCACGTGATTTTTACGCACTCAACGCGGACTTTTCAAAGGCCTCCGACGCCAGATTTATTTTTGCCTTTGGCGGGGAAATCAAACCCTACAAAATGATAGCTCTCAGAGCCGGTTATTCGACAAAAGGGACCGAATACAAGACAGGCGATTCAAACGACCTGATGTCCGGTATGAGTTTCGGAGCCGGATTCTTCCTTCAGAAGATTTCGCTGGATTATTCTTTTGTCCCGATGAAAGACCTCGGATACAGCCACAAAATAGGACTTAATTTTAACTTGTAATGCAAATTCAAGGAGGAAATGCATGCCAGATAAGAAAAAAATGAAAAAGAAGACCGGAAAACTAGTCTATTTTTTCGGCAAAGGCAAAGCTGACGGAAATGCAAAAATGAAAGATTATCTTGGAGGCAAGGGCGCGAATTTAGCCGAGATGACCAACATCGGTCTCCCCGTTCCTCCTGGTTTCACCGTATCGGCGATTGTCTGCCAACTCTACTACAATGGCGGGAAAAAATGGCCTGCCGGACTGTCGCAGGAAATCGAAGACAATTTGAAAAAACTCGAAAAGGTAACGGGAAAAAAATTTGGAGACCACATAAATCCCTTACTCGTGTCGGTGAGGTCAGGCGCCGCCGTCTCCATGCCGGGGATGATGGACACTGTGCTAAACATAGGTCTCAACGAAGACACTTTGTCTGCTATTGCGAGCTTGACAGACAACCCGAGGTTTGCATGGGATTCCTACAGGCGGTTTATCCAGATGTTCGGAGATGTCGTGATGGGGGTACCTCATTCGTCTTTTGAAGACGAACTAAAAAGGGTGAAAGCTCAATACGGCAAAAAGCAGGACATTGAACTGACGTCTGAGGAGCTCAAGGAAGTCGTCCATGGATTCAAAGAAATTTACAAGAAGTTCACCAAAGAGGATTTCCCCAAAAACCCCAAGGATCAGCTCTACAAAGCAATAGACGCGGTGCTCGAATCCTGGAACAACGAAAGAGCTTTGAAATACAGAGAAATTCACGATATAAAGAATCTTCTCGGAACAGGCGTCAACGTTCAAGCAATGGTTTTCGGAAACATGGGAGAGTCTTCAGGAACCGGGGTGTGCTTCACGAGAGACGCCGGAACAGGGAAAAAAGAAATTCAAGGAGAATTCCTGATCAACGCCCAGGGGGAAGATGTCGTCGCGGGAATAAGAACCCCTCTGCCGATAATAGAGCTGGAGAATATACTGCCTAAAAATTACGCCGAACTCGTAAAAATCTGCGATAGGCTCGAAAAGCACTACAGAGACATGCAGGACCTTGAATTCACTATAGAACAGGGCAAACTCTTCATGCTCCAGACGAGAAACGGAAAAAGAAACGGAACTTCAGCCGTCAAAATAGCCAAAGAAATGGTCGAAGAAAAGCTCATTTCGAAAAAAGAAGCTATCATGAGAATAAACGCGGATTACATCGATCAGCTCCTGCATCCATCTTTCGCTGAAGAAGACTTGAAAAAAGCCTCCCCTCTGACCAAGGGTTTGCCGGCTTCGCCTGGCGCGGCGGTCGGTCAGGTTGTTTTCACCGCCGCCGATGCTGTCAAGTGGGCGGAAGAGGGCAAAAAAGTGATACTGTGCAGAGTTGAGACCAGCCCTGAAGATGTCGCGGGAATGCACAAAGCGAACGGAATACTGACTTCAGTCGGAGGGATGACGAGTCATGCCGCGGTCGTCGCGAGAGGATGGGGAAAATGCTGCGTCGTCGGAGCAGATGACGTCAACATAAATTATGCTGAAAAAAGCATGAAAATTGCGGGAAAACTTTTCACCGAGGGAGACAACATTTCAATAGACGGTTCTACCGGGTATGTCTATGAAGGCGTTATCCCAACCAGATCGACGGAGATGTCTGACGATTTCAAGACCATAATGAAGTGGGCAGACGATATGAGAAGGTTGAAAATCCGAACCAATTCAGACTCCCCCCAGGACACTCGAAAAGCAGTTTCACTGGGAGCCGAAGGCATTGGCCTTTGCAGGACAGAGCACATGTTTTTCGCGGAGGGAAGGATAAACGCTTTCAGAAGGCTGATTCTTTTCGCCTACGAATCAAAACGCCTTGAAAAGTTGATAGGAAAAGCGGGGGAAAACGAACAGATAGAACTCAGAAAACAGCATGATTTTTCACTCACAGCATACAATAAAGCCCTCGACGAATTGCTCCCGTTTCAAAAAAACGACTTTGTTGGAATTTTTGAAGCGCTCGAAGGCAGACCGGCAACAATAAGGCTTTTAGACCCTCCTCTTCATGAATTTTTGCCCAAAGAGATTAAGGACATGGAAGCCCTCGCTTCGGAGACAGGACTGTCGGTTGATAAAATCAGACAGATATCTGAAGACCTGCACGAACAGAATCCGATGTTGGGACACAGGGGCTGCAGGCTTGGATTGACTTATCCTGAAATAACCAAGATGCAGGTAAGAGCGATAATTGAAGCGGCGATAGAGGTCAGAAAAGAGAAAGGCATCGAAACTCTTCCGGAAATTATGATACCGCTCGTGGGAGATTACAGGGAGTTGAAACTTTCAAGAGAAATAGCTCAGAAAGTTATCGAAGACGTTTTCAAGGAAAAAGAAATCAAAGCCGGTTACGTAAAATATCTCATCGGAACCATGATAGAGGTTCCCAGAGCCGCTTTGACGGCTGATGAAATTGCAAGGTACGCCGATTTCTTCTCTTTCGGGACAAACGACCTGACACAAATGGGCGCCGGTTTTTCCAGAGACGACGCGGGTAAATTTCTCGGCGATTACGTAGGGATGGGAATTTACGAAAAAGACCCTTTCCAGACTCTCGACAAAGTTGGCATCGGAAAGATGATAAAAATCGCTGTTTCTCTTGGAAGAGGGGAAAAGAAAGATCTTAAAATCGGAATATGCGGCGAGCATGGAGGAGATCCCGCTTCTATATATTTCTGCGATGAGGTCGGCATGAATTACGTCTCCTGTTCACCTCTCAGAGTTCCCATAGCCAGGCTTGCCGCGGCTCAGGCTGTAGAGGTCAATTCCGAGCATAAAGCAGCTCCGGTAAAAAAATCAGCCAAAACCGTCAAAAAGGTTTCAAAGAAGGTAAAACCAAAAACTCCGGTTAAGAAGACAATGGCCACTTCAAAAAAGAAGAGTTCTGTCAAAAAAACCGCTGAGAAAAAAATCAAAAAAAGCCCTCCCAAAAAGAAAACAGTGAAAAAAGCTGAAGGGAAAAAAGCCAAAAAAATTGTCAGGGCTAAAATCTCGAAAAAAACCGTAAAAGGGGCTAAATCCAGAAAAAGATAGAAAATTCTGTCATAAGACATAGCCCCGCTTTTGCGGGGCTTTCTTGTAAAAAGAGGGGTTTCCTTTGTATAAAAAAACTGTTGCCTGTATAGGAGCCGGTTATGTAGGCGGGGTCACCATGTCTGTCATAGCTGAAAAATGCGAAGATTACAAAGTTTTGGTAACTGACATAGACAGGGAAAAAATCGCCAAGTGGAACACCGACGACCTGCCTATTTACGAGCCTGAGCTGCTCGAAACCGTAAAAAAGGCGAGAGGGAGAAATCTTTTTTTCATCAACGACGTCAAAAGCGCCATCAAAGAAGCCGACATCGTATTCGTATCGGTGAACACGCCTACCAAAAACTTTGGCGAAGGAGCGGGTAAGTGCGTTGACCTGCAGTTTTGGGAGAAGACAGCGAGGGACATTCTGAAGTATTCCGACAAAGGTAAGATTGTCGTTGAAAAGAGCACCCTTCCGGTCAAAACAGCTGAAGCCATGAAAAAAATACTACAATCCAACGAAAAGAAATTGAAGTTCGAAGTGATATCGAACCCTGAGTTTTTGGCAGAAGGAACTGCAATCCAGGATTTGGAATTCCCGGACAGAATTTTAATCGGTTCGGAAGACTCTCCTGAAGCTTTGAAGGCGAGAGATGAAATAGCGGACATATACGAAAAATGGGTGCCGAAGGAAAAAATAATCAAAGGCAATATCTGGAGCTCAGAACTTTCAAAGCTCATCGCTAACGCTTTTTTGGCGCAGAGGATTTCATCTATCAATTCAATTACTCCTCTTTGCGAGGCAACTGGAGCGGATATATCAGAGATTTCAAAGGCCGTCGGGCTCGACACGAGAATCGGTTCGAAATTTCTGTCTCCCAGTGTCGGCTTCGGCGGTTCATGCTTTAAAAAGGACATTTTGAATCTCGTGTACATTTGCGAAAACTATTCTCTTCACGAGACGGCGAAATACTGGGAAAATGTCCTTTCGATAAACGAATACCAGCAGGAGAGGTTTTTTCTCACCATGCTCAGGTCTATGTTCAACACAATGGCAGAAAAAAAAATCGCGGTTTTCGGCCTTGCTTTTAAAGCAAAGACCGACGACACGAGAGAATCTCCGGCAATTTTTATTGTCAAAAAACTTCTTGCCGAGACGGCTGATGTGTGGCTGACGGACCCCAAAGCTCTAAGAAACGCCAGATTAGCTTTCGGCAAAGACGCTGAAAAGATTCATCTCACCGATGACCCATACGAAGCCACCGAAGGAGCACACGCCATTGCGGTCATGACCGAATGGGGAGAGTTCAAGAATCTTGACTATTTTAAGATTTACAAAAATATGTCTCATCCGTCTTTTCTGTTCGACGGAAGAAATATTTTGGATGGGAAAAAAATCTACGACATCGGGTTCAACTTCTTTTCTTTGGGGAAAAAGCCGCTGATCAGAGATTGAGCCCCATTTTTTTTACCATGTCAGTTATTTCTCGGAAATCGTTTTTACCGCTGCCCATTTTCGGCATGTTTTCAATGCGGATTATTTCTCTTGGAATGGCTATGTTTGGTAAAATTTGAGACAATTCGCCTTTCAAACCCGAAATGTCAATTTCTTCAGAAAGAACCGCGACGATTCTCGAACCTATCTTTTTGTCTGGAATTTCCACGACGCAGCAATCAGTGCCGGGACCGAGAATTTTTTCAATCGCGTTTTCTATCATGACGAGGGAGATCATTTCTCCGCCAATTTTGACGAACCTCTTCAACCTGCCGATATGCCATAGATAGCCATCCGTGTCCAGTTTTCCTATGTCGCCTGTGTCGTACCAACCGTCTCTTATCCTGAAAGAAGTCGCTTCGAGATCGTCGTAGTAACCCGACATCACCGAATCGCCTTTGACGAATATTTTGCCGTTTTCTCCAACGGGCATTTTGTCTTCGGACTGGATTCCTCTTATTTCCAATTCGAGATTTGGAAGAGGTTTTCCGATGCTACCCCTTTTGTTCTCATCCGGGGTGTTGACAGAAATAACCGGGCTGGTCTCGGTTGTCCCGTAACCTTCGAGCAGCGTTATCCCATGTTTTTCCGAGTATTCGTCGAAAAGCCAGGAAGGCGCTTTGTCTGCTCCAGATATCACAATTCTCAAAGAAGAAAAATCACCGGTCTGAGAGTATTTTGAATAGTTGGCGAGAAAATAGGGAGATCCGGCGATTACAGTCGGTTTTTCTTCCTTGATTATTTTTGAGATGTTTTTGTATTCGAGAGGGTTCGGGTAAGTCAAACTTTTACAACCCAGAACCAGGGGCATTATCAGGTTGACGTTAAATCCGAACACATGAAAAGGTGGCAGGATATTCATGAAAACATCTTCTTTTTGTATTTTCAGCCTATCCGCGCAGGTGAAAACGTTCGACAAAATGTTTTTGTGAGAGAGCTGAACGGCTTTGGGTTCTTTTTCGCTTCCGCTCGTGAAGAGTATGACGGCAATGTCTTCCTCGCCGGATGAGTGAAAATCACTTAAAACAACCGAGAGAGGAAATTTCGATTTTAGGAAATATTTAATTTTGTCCCTGGTTTTTATCTTTGTTAAAATGTCCTCAATGAAAACCATGCCGTCAATTTCAGGACATTCAATTTTTTCCAAAAATGTTTTGGATGTTATTGTGTTTGAAAAACCCAGCTTGTTCATAGCGTAAGATGTGTTGTGTTGAGCGCCGGTGGAATAGTTTATCATGACGGGTATTTTACCCGCCGCTAAAAGCGAAACTGACGTCAGGGCGCAGGCAGAAGAGGTTGGTAAAAGCACTCCGATAAAACTGTCGTCGAGTTTGCCGAACTCACTTGACAGAGCATAGACCGCTACGAGAGATTTTTGGAAGCTTAAACGTTTTTTGGAAAAAAGATCGGCAATGGCGATTTTTGAAGGATTTTTCTTGCAAGTCTCAATGAATCTCTCTTGTATCAAACCATCCTCTCGTCGCTTATTTCCAGGTTGACAGGAAAAAGAATTCCTATATTTTTAATATTTAAAGCATAAATTGGTTTTTTGTAAAGATAATTTGACGCGGAGGATAAAGATGAAAGATTGTTTTGCAAAATCTTCTTACGCGATTTTTTTCTCCCTGGTACTCTGGAACCTTTTTTTGACGGGAACGGAGCTCAAGAGCCAGCAAAGCGTGAATACGGATGAAAATTTGCAAATTGAATTATCGTTCTCGAGGGCTGTTGAAAAATCAATACCCGCTGTCGTCAGCGTCATAGCAGAAAAAAGGACCGAATTCACATATTCCGTAAACCCTTTCGGCTTCTCTCCGTTCGGTTTTGACCCTTTCGGTTTTTTCGGACCCGGAAACTTTGGAGGAGTAGAACCTGAATTGAGAAAAGGCGAGAGATACGAAAAATCCGAAGGAAGCGGGTTTATCTTTTCTCCCGAAGGGTATGTTTTGACGAACAACCACATAGTAGGAGGAAGCTACAGGCTCTCGGTAGTATTGCCAGACGGAAGAGTGTTTGAAGGCAATGAGGTTGAACTCATCGGGACGGATCCGCAGACGGATCTGGCGGTGCTGAAAATAAAAGCAGAAGAAAACCTCCCTTACATTGAAAAGGGAAATTCCGACGAAATAAAGCCGGGCCAATGGGTGATAGCGATTGGTTCGCCTCTCGGTTTTTCGCAGACTGTGACGGCAGGCGTGATAAGCGCTGTCGGAAGAAGCGAAATACCTCTGCCGGAAGGACCTTCCTACCAGTATTTCATACAGACGGACGCTTCGATAAATCCGGGAAACTCCGGAGGTCCCCTGCTCGACATACAGGGAAATGTCGTGGGAATAAACACCGCCATAACTTCCCCGACGGGCGTCAGCATAGGAATTGGATTCGCTATACCCATGAACATGGCTTCGAGAATTGCCGATGAACTGATTGAAAACGGGAAAGTGACAAGGTCTTACATTGGAATAATGATGGAAAACTTGACCCACGACTTGAAAATTGCCATGGGCGCGGATGATTTGCGTTCCGGAGTGATAGTCACCGATGTAATTGAGAATTCGCCCTCTGACAAAGCGGGAATAAGGATAGGCGATATCATCTTTGAAATCGACCAGAACTACGTGGAAAATTTAAACAATTTCAGAATAGATATTTCCCAGAGAAAACCCGGCGACAGAGTTTCTCTTTCCGTGAGGAGGGGGTCTCACGAACTCAGTTTTGAAGTTGTTCTCGAAGAATTTATACAAAAGTCTCAGGCGAACAGCGAATTGCCAGCGCAGAATTGGCCCTGGCTCGGCATTGAAACCGGCGAACTGGACGAGAAAAGGACGGCTGATCTCGGTCTCGGGGGAAGGGCGGTGTACATAACTGGAATACACGGCGGATCTCCCGCGAGCAGGGCAGATTTATCAGAAAGGGACATAATCGTCAAAGTAGGAGATATAACGATAGAGAACCTCTCAGACTACATAAAAGCCCAAGAAGTCTACAGCGGCAGAAGCGACCCGCTTCTTTTTCAAATTTTGAGAAACGGAGTAAACCATTTCACGGCAGTGAAATCTGAGTAGAGATTTCTATGACGTTACTTTTTTTAATTTTCGCAATCAGCCAGATATGGAACTCTTGTCCCTACAAACAGGTTAATTGCACGGGGCTTTGCAGCGGATTTTTAGATTCGGATTCCGACCGGATCTGTGACTTTTCTCAACTACCTCCGCATGAGAGAATCCTTTCTCAAAACCCTGCAGAAGACGCTCCGGCAGTCATTGCCGATTCTGTTGTCAATACCCTTGAAGAAAATTCGGCTGAAAATAGCGGGACTGCTGCCAATGAGACACTATCGCCAGTCTTACCGGGTAGTGAAGATACTTTGAAAGACTCCGGGACGTCCCAGGTCAATATTCAGAATACTCCCCGTGAGACAAAGCCTATAACCCGAAAATATAAAATATTACCCATAGTTTTGATTATGACGTTTCTTTATTTTTTATCACTTTTGTCGGTGAGAAAAAAAGCCATTTCAAAACCGACACACATTAAAATTTGGAATGTCGCGCTTTTCATTTCGTTTTTCGTTTCTTTGACCCTTGGTCTGATTCTAATTTTTGGGGTTAATACCGGAAAAATTCCCTTTTTCGCTTCCAAAGTACTCTATTGGCATGTTGAAACTGCTACCGTCATGTCGGTAATTGCTTTTTTTCATCTGTCCTGGCACTGGACATACATCAGAAACGCTTTGAGAAAAAAGTAGATTGCGGAATATACATAAATAGGGAAATATAAAAACTTTCCTTCATTAATTCGCGAGAACTTTTTTGTAAATTTCGAATGTTTTCTTCGCGGTGTTTATCCATGTAAGGTCTTTGACGACAAGGTGAAGCTTTTTTCTGTTTTTCAAATCAACAAGGGCTTTCATTTTTTCTGTCATTTTTTCGGTGTCCCGGCTGTCGACGGTAAACTCTGGGGGAAGGAATTTGGAGCAAGGCAAAGTATTTTCCGCTATCACAGGACAGTTGCAAGCGAGGGCTTCAAGAGGGGGAAGCCCAAAGCCTTCATAAGCCGAGGTGAATAAGAGTCCAAGAGAGTGATTGTAGAGAGTCCGGATAAATTCTCTGTCGCAATATCCAAGCCATACAATGTTTTTGCCACCCAAAAGACGTTGGTCTTCTCCGTTGTTCTTGCCGACTACGACGAGTTTGATTCCTGGCATGTTGAGTTCAAGAAAAGCCTTACGGGCGGCGCTGAAATTTTTTCTCGGTTCCAAAGTGCTGACAAAAAGAAAATACTTGAATCTTTCTTGAAAAGGGTGTGAACTCTCTTTTGGCCGCCAGAAGTCAGAAACACCCTGATGGACAGTGTAAGTTCTATTATCCGCTGACGGAAAATAAGTTTTTATTTCCTCGGCAGTCTGTTCGGAAATGGCTATAACCGCGTCGGGGACTACAGATTCAAAATATCTCACAAATTTCTTTTTGATAGCCTTGACATAATTGGGGCTGAGCATTTCAGGATGAGAAAATACAACCAGATCATGAACGGTTAATACCAGTTTGGATTTCCCCGTGTATTTGTCCGGGAGCCATACGTCGAGTCCATGCCATATCTCCGGATGTCTGTAAGGCAACAGGAATCCTTTTAAACATACATGGTGGGAGACATTGTGCCCGAAAAGCCTGTTTTTTTTGAAAGATTCCGGATCTCTGATGATTTTTTTCAACCGGCTGTCCCTAACACAGAGAAAATACCTGTTTTCGGGATGGAGAAATATCATCGATTCAGCCAAAGATTTGGCGTATGTACCAATGCCGGTCGCTCCGGGTGAATAAGGGTTTGTCATGTCGTAGGCTATTTTCATTGCTTTAAAATATCTTCAAGAGATTTTCTGAAATATGCCGAACTGGCGCTTGGAGAGAGTTCTTTTGCGACAACGTCGGAAAAAAGGCGAAATCTGTCGGGAGTGATGCTGCCGTTGAGAATTTCCAGGGCTTTTTGCGAAACAGTTACAGGATCGTCCTCATCGCATGTCAGCTCGTTCCAATTTTTTTCCTTGAAGTATTCGTAGTTACCGCATCCTTTACCAACAATAACCGGGCATCCGCAAGATAGAGCCTCCATTACGGACACGGGGAAAGGATCAAAAAAGGGAAAATGAAAAAGGATGCCGGTCTCTCGGTAGAGTTTCGGCATGTCGGTGTATTTGACTATTCCGAGATGCCGGATGTTTGCAAATTTTAAAGAAGATTCCTGTGTGCCTGCTATTTTTATTTCCAGGTCGGGTATCGTCTTTTTCATGATGCGGAAACAGTCGTCGAGCCATCCGGGAATTTTATCCATCAGCCCTCTTTTACCGCCCTTAGAGACGATGCAGATGGTGTTACGCCGCCTTAAAACACCCGATGCGAAGCGGGATTGTCTTATGAAAATATCCCCGATAGAAGGCCTGACTGTTTTGATTTTGACGCTTTGCGGGACAAGACCTTCAAAGGTTTCTGTCGTCAAGCCGGAAACGCTAATCGCTCCGTCAACCATGGAGAGAAAAGCTCTGGTGTCTCTGGAGTAAATATCCTTGTTTTCTCTGACGTAAATACCGGTTTCGTCGGCCATTATGAGTATTATTTTAGCGTTTGTAGAAAAGTTGTGCATTACGATCGAAGGGGAAAGAGGCGCTCCCCCTTCAGAAATAATTACGTCAGGTTTGCAAAAGATGAATTTAGTCCTCAGGAGATTTAAAAGCAAATGCTTATTTCCTCTTTCGCGGAGCTTTCTGTTGCCTCTGAAATAAATAAATTTCGCGCCGACGCTTTTAGCCCAAGCCGCGTGAGCAGGGTGAGGGTTTTGGTGGACAAAAGCAATTTTGGTTTTTTTTCCGTTAATGACCATAGAAGGAAAATTGGGTTTCAGTTCGATACGATTATTTTTTTTCTCTTCTTTTTTCCGACTCTTAAAATAGCGTTTTGACCTTCAATGTCTTTTAATTCAATTTTATGGTCGAACTCTACGATTTTTTTGTCATTGATAAACACGCCACCCTGGGATAAGGCTCTTCTCGCTTCAGAACGGCTCGGAGAAAGGGAAGATGAGACTAAAAGAGATACTATGTCAATGCCATGGGATAGTTCTGTTTTGGAGATTTCATAAGAAGGTATTTCGGCGTCTTTGGATTCGGCAAAGAGTATCGATGAACTCGTCCTGACTCTTTTTTCTCTGTCAGCTGAGCCGAATTCCCTTACCGAAGAAGAATAAGCTTGTGAAGCGCTTTCTAAACCGTGCAGTATAAGGGTCGCCTCAAAACCCAATATCTCTTTAGCTCTGTTCACGGGACAAATCTTTTCGTTGGTCAATTCTTTTATCTCTTCAAGAGGCAAAAAAGTGAATTTTTTCAAAGCCTCATCAACCATTGAGTCTGGTATGTTTCTCCAGTATTGGTAGTATTCATAGGGCGAAACGAGATCTTTTGAAAGCCATACACTGCCCTTAACGGATTTTCCGAATTTTTCACCGGATTCGTTGAGAAGAAGAGGAATCGTGAAACCGAGCACATGCTTAGATTTAAGCCTTCTCACCAGATCTGTTCCGGCGACTATGTTGCCCCATTGATCCTGTCCGCCTATCTGAATCCGGCATCCGTGATTTTCGTTTAGGTAGAGAAAATCGTATGCCTGCAGGAGCATGTAGGTGAATTCGAGAAAAGTGATTCCAGTGTTTGATTCGAGCCGCGATTTAACCGATTCGGCTGAGAGCATTTTATTCACAGAAAACAACGGGCCTACCTCCCGAAGGAATTCTATGAAATTTTTGTCTTTAAACCAGTCCATGTTGTTGAGTATTTTGTGGTCTCCCTTTTCACGCGATAGAAACGAGTCTATTTGGGATGAAATACTAAAACAGTTGTCCTGAATAGAGTTTTTGTCAAGCAGGTTTCTCGTTTCGGTTTTTCCGGAAGGGTCTCCTACGGAACCGGTAGCTCCCCCTACGACTGCGATGACAGTGTTTTTGCGCATTTTCAGCCATGAAAGAGCCATGAGAGGGAGTAGATTTCCTATGTGCAAGCTTTTGGCGGTCGGATCGAATCCGCAATAGTAAGTGTTGCATTCCTCGTTGAGAATGTTCTTTAAATTTTCTTCATCGGTTGTCTGGTATATGAAACCTCTCTCTTTGAGCTCTCTGAAAAGGTCCAAATTCCCTCCTTTATATCACTGTATGGGATGGTATTACGGCTTCTTTTTTCACAACAGTAATACCGTCTCTTATCCAAAAAAGATCCCCTTTGAAATCCTCTTCGTCTTTATGGTCCCTTATCACTACATGATCTCCTATTATGACGTTTTTATCGATTATCGCTCGTTCTATGTGGCATGAATTTCCTATGGATAGAAGTTCTTTTTCAGCTTCAATCTGGTAGAAGTCGTTTCCAAAAACAACCGAGTTAATGAGCGTTGTGTCTTTTTTTATGTATGACCTTATTCCGATCAAGGATTTAATTATGGTCGCACCTTCTATAATCGCTCCGTCTGAAATAATGCTCTCGTCAATCCTGGAAGACCTGACTTTAGCCGGCGGTATATACCTTCTGCGGAAATAGACAGGGTGATTTATCTCGTCGTAGAGGGAAAAGGGGGGGAGTATGTCGGTCAGTGATATGTTCGATTTGAAAAAAGAGTCTATCGTGCCGATGTCGTCCCAAAAACCTTTGAAGACATAACCGAAAACCTTCAGAGTTTTAATGGATTCCGGGATCAGGTGTTTTCCGAAATCGATGAATTCGGATTCGAGGAGTATCTTTTCAAGGCAGGAGTAGTCGAAGAGGTATATACCCATGCTCGCAAGATATTCTTTTCCTTCCGAACCGGCGCTTTTCAACGTTTCGAGTTGTTGGCTGTCAGGTTTTTCCTTGAATTCAGTGATTCTGGAGTTTTCTGCGATTTTCATGATGCCGAACGATTGGGCTTTTTCCTTTTCAACAGGAATTGTCGCGATGGTTATTTGGGCTTCGTGCTCTTGGTGGAATTTGAGTAGTTCCCTGAAATCCAAATGATAGAGCTGATCTCCGGACAATATCAGGACGTATTGGGGCCTTTGAGCGCGTATGTGTTTGAGACTCTGTCTGACCGCATCTGCGGTTCCCTGGAACCAGTCGCTCTTTTCTGGTGTCTGCTCGGCTGCTAGAAGTGAGACAAAACCTCTGCTGAAAGAATCGAATTGGTAGGTTTCATTTATATGCCGGTTGAGAGATTCTGAATTGTACTGGGTCAGCACAAAAATTTTGTTGAACCTCGAGTTCAGACAATTGGAAATGGGAATATCAACGAGTCTGTATTTTCCTCCGAAAGGAACTGCAGGCTTTGATCTCACTAAAGTCAGAGGAAAAAGGCGAGTGCCTTTTCCTCCACCCATTATCACGGCGACAACCTGAGCAGCTGGCATAGTGACTCCTTTTTATTCAAGTACCATTGAAATCCTTTCAAGAGCCCAGTCAACTTCCTCTTTGTCTATCACGAGAGGGGGGGCAAAACGTAAAGTAGTGACATGGGTCTCTTTGCAGAGGATACCGTTTTCTTTCAGGGCTTCTGCTTTATCCCTGACGTTTTCATTCAGTTCAAGCCCTATCCACAAGCCTTTTCCTCTGATTTCCTTGAGATTTTTAATTTTCATCTTATTCAAATTGTCCAAAAGGTAAGCGCCCATCCTCTCTGAATTCCCCGGAAGATCTTCATCGGTTATTATCTTGAGGGCTTCCGTGGCTATGGAAGCGGCGAGTGGGCTTCCGCCGAAAGTGCTGCCGTGAGAACCCGGTTTTATTACACCCATTATTTCTTTTCTCGTCATGAAAGCGGAAACGGGATAAAAACCACCCGAAAGGGCTTTCCCAACAATGATTCCGTCCGGCAAAACTCCTTCTTCGTGCTGGTAGGCGAAAAGTTTTCCCGTTCTTCCAAGACCGGATTGAATTTCGTCGAGAACGAAAAGTATGTTGTTTTTTCTGCATAACTCTTGAGCTTCCTTGAGAAAACCGTTCGGAGGGATTATGATTCCCGCTTCGCCCTGTATGGGCTCGGTCATGAAAGCGACCGTGTTCTCGTCGATGGCTTTCTCCAACGCTTTTATGTCTCCGAATGGAATTATTTCAAAACCTTCGGTGAAAGGACCGAATCCTTCTTTGTAGAGGGGTTCTGTAGAAAAGCCAATTATCGTCACCGTTCTTCCGTGAAAATTGTTGGCGCTGACGATGATTTTTGCCTTTTCGGATTTGACCCCTTTAACATCGTAACCCCATTTTCTCGTGACTTTAACAGCGGTTTCAACGGCTTCTGCCCCTGAATTCATTGGTAAAATCGAATCGTAACCGGTCATTTTGTTGCACTGTTCATAGAACAAAGGCAGTTTGTCATTTCTGAAAGCCCTTGAGGTCAATGTCAATTTCGACGCTTGCTCTCCTAAGATTTTGACCAACCGAGGATGGCAATGACCCTGGTTTAGCGCTGAATAAGCGGCGAGAAAATCCATGTATTTTTTTCCTTCGACATCCCAGACCCATACTCCCTGCCCCTTTTCGATTACGACGTCGAGCGGGTGGTAGTTGTGAGCTCCGAATTTTTCTTCGAGCGCGATGAGTTCTTTAGTGTTCAAGTATCCTCCCTGTGTTGTGTTTATTTCGCTTTTTCATAATTTAATACTTTTAAACAGTCCAATCAACAGAATATAGAAAAGGTTTCAACCAATTCCTTTTGAGGCGTCGTTTTTAGGTGAATCAAAGAAATCTTTCACCCTTTTGAGAGAAGATAAAAATAAAAAGATTATAGGCACCGATATTTCGATTACAAAGACAGCCGCGAGCATTATGTAGAGGACAATCCAATCGGAAGTCCCGGGTTTCATGTCAGGTTCCGGAGAAAAAGAAGGCGAGTTTATCATCAACAATGTAATGACAAGAGATATGACAAGCAAAAATATTCGGAATACAGAAGCGGAGAAAATCAGAGACAGAGCCCATTTTCGTTTCAGGAGAATAAATATTCCCGAGACGATGAAAAAAAGGCCAAGGCTAAGTACCAACCCTCTATTTATCGAAATGAAATTTTTATAGAAAGAGGTTAATTCTATGTCTTGCGGTATGTTTGAATAAGATCCGGCGCACAAGGCGATTATTCCGTAGATCACAGCACCAGCTGAGAGAAAAATGACCGTTTTGTTTTTTTTCTCAGGCGTATTTGGCAGGTTTCACCTCGCCTCTCAAGACCATCAAAGCCGCCAGGTCAAGAGCCTCAAGCTCATCTTCTCCGGGAAACACCATTACTTGGGCTATCCAGGACACGTATTCCTCGATCTTTTTTGTCAATTCCTCTTGATGCGCCATTCCACCGGTGACGACTATAGCATCCACATCGCCTTTGAGAGCGGTGGACATGGCGCCGATTTCTTTGGCTATCTGATAGACAAGAGATTCAAATACTTTTTTTGCACCTCTGTTGTTGTCGTCGATCATTTTGAGCACTTTTCTGAGGTCGTCGGTGCCCAAATGAGCAGTCAATCCACCTTTTTTGAGTATCATGTTCATCATGTCCTTTTCGGAATATTCTCCGCTGAAGCACATTTTGACAAGTCCGGTAGCGGGTAGGTAACCAGTTCGCTGAGGGGACATAGGCCCTCCGTCGTTGGCGTTGTTCGCGTCGATTATTTTTCCCTTTTTGTGCGGGGAGATGCTAATCCCGCCTCCGAGGTGGGCGATGATTAGGTTCACTTCTTCGTATTTTTTGCCGAGTTTTTCCGCCGCTTTTCTTCCGACCATTTTCATGTTCAAAGCGTGTGATAGACTTTTTCTCGGCAGCTGCGGCAGACCCGACAATCTCGCCGGATCCTCGAATTCATCGACAGAAACAGGATCAGCTATAAAAGCCGGGCAATCTGCTTCAAGGGCGATTTCTTTGGCCAAAAGACAGCCTATCAAAGAGACGTGTTCCGCCTGGACGTCTCCTTTCATCACGTCTTCGATCATGGCTTCGTTTACTTCGTAAACACCGCCCAAAAGCGGTTTGAAAGGGCCCCCTCTGCCGATTACGGCAGAAAAGCCTGATATGTCGACTTTTCGGGACTTGAGTGTTTCCAGTATTATTTTCTTTCTGTATTGGTACTGGTCAACGGATCTGTTGAACTTCGAAATTTCGTTTCCTTCGTGTCTTATGACTTCAATAAACAAAGGTCTGTCGTCTTCGTAGAGGCCGATTTTGGTTGATGTGGCGCCTGGGTTTATTGTGAATATTTTGTACATGTCACCTCCTTTTCTAATCCATCTATTACTATACCAAAGTGCATTTATCAAGAAAAATGATATTTGACAGGGGTGGTTTTGAGCTTTAGAATTTGAAAAATGGAGGTTTAGATGAAAATTTTTGGAATTGCTTTTTTTATACTTTTTTTGAATACTGGTTTAGTGTTTTGTGAGACGTTTTCTCCTGTTGTACCGTACGGAAATTTGATATCGCCAAGGGATTATTTTTCTTCCAGAGATCTTTCCTATAATTTGGGGTTTATGGGATCATCAAACGGTGAAATGTATTCGTGGGCTGGCGTAACCAAATCTTTTATGCCATCGCAAAATCTTTTTGTTGATATAGACCTTTCTCTCGTCAGGCATTTTGGCGACCACACCGGCAACTATCTAATGTCTGGAGGCAAGATGACATATCTTGTCAACGATAAAATTACTTTGAACGTCAGTTTTGTCGCTCCTGCCATCAAGCTTGATAAAAATTCGGATATTATGAATTCATGGTGAGATTGAGTATTGTCCAATTTGCCCCCAGGGTGGGCGAAAAGGACTCCAATCTTCGGAAAATTCAAGATCTGGTTCAGAGGACGACCGGTGACGTTGTAGTGCTCCCAGAGCTTGCCACGACGGGTTACGCCTACCCAGACAAAAAATCCTTGCTGCCACTTGCGGACGAATTCTCCGAAGACAACTCCACCGTTAAGGTTTTCACCGAGTTGTCGCGTGAAAAGAAATGCATGTTGGTAGCTGGTTTTGCACAAAGACAGGGAGACGACCTTTTCAACTCAGCGGGTATTTTCACTCCTGACGGAAAAAAAACCGTCTACAATAAACTTCATCTTTTTTCCAGGGAAAAAAGAATATTCAAACCTGGTGACTCGCCGCCGCCGCTTCTGGTTTTCAAGAACGCCGTTTTTTGTCCTCTGATTTGCTTTGACTGGTTTTTCACGGAATTGTTCAGGCTGAGAACCATCGACGGAGCTCAGGTTTTTCTCCACTGCGCGAATCTCGTTCTTCCATGGTGTCAAAGATCAATGATTGAAAGAGCAATCACGAACAGAGTTTTCATAGCAACTGCAAACAGGATAGGAAGGGAGAGAGAGGGAAAAGACGACTACGTTTTCACCGGGAATTCCCAAATCGTCTCCCCGAAGGGTGATGTTCTGTCGTCTATAGGATTGGAGGAAGGGATACTCGAAGAGGAAATAGACCCTGATTTAGCCCTGGATAAAAACGTGACCGAAGAAAACAACTCTCTCGCCGACAGGCGGATGGACATATACGAAATCAGGTGGAAGGAAAAATCGCATGAAACTACAGAGGACATCTGCGCGAAAGCTGTAATCGCCAAAGAGATGGCTTATTCGCCATATTCTTCGATAAAGGTGGGAGCGGCACTTGAAGATACCGCCGGTCGAGTTTTCACTGGCTGCAACGTGGAAAACGCTTCATTTGGACTGACCGTCTGCGCCGAGAGGTCAGCGATATTTTCGATGGTAGCCTCCGGAGGCAAAATAATCCAAAAATTGTGCGTGGCTTCGGATCAGGGATTTGTTCCGTGCGGTGCGTGTCTTCAGGTAATTGCGGAATTCTCTGAAGATCCTGAAATTATAACGATAAACAAAAACGGGGAAAGAAAAACATGGAAATTTTCAGAATTGTATCCGGTGAAATTTTCAAAAGAAAACTTGCAAACCTGATTGTTCTCGCCGTTCTTGCTTCATGCGGACCTAAAAACGCTCCGAATTCCGTGGAAGATCAGACGGCTGTGAACCCCAACATAGTTTTGGAAGCAGTCCAGAAAACTTTCATGGTCTCCGGATTCATGGGTGATTTCAGAATACAGAGAAGAGGTTTTGAAATGTATCCCGACGGATTACTTGATTATTCCATACGATTTCAATACCCTGACAAAGTCCACCTAAAGCCAAAATCCACATCCCAGGAAGCATTTTCTGATGAGATTATCGGCATCGGGTCAAGAGAATACCATTTCGTTTCGGGAAAATGGCAGGAATACCCGAGAACAGACCTTTCAGATCTTTATTTTCAGACGGAACTCGTCCTTCTGGACAGCAATTTCATCTACGACACCGAAAAGTCATCACCAGGGAATTATGCTTTTGTCTTCAAGCCGAACCTTCCCCTTCTTGACCCTCTGGGCAAGATAATAACGTCTGGATTGATTGTGGTAGGAGCGAGCGACACAATAGTTAAATCTATAAAAGCATACAGCCCCGATTCTTCTTTTTTATGGAGCCTTGAGATAACTTCCATGGGGATTGAAGAAGATATTCACCCTCCTTCGCTTTTCTACTATTTCCTGAAAATTGAACCTGAAGATCTCAGCGACACTCTTTCAATTTCGCAAAGACTCAGAAACATTGGTTGTTCTAACGTAAAAATTTCGGCGTTCAGAAAGATTTTGGAAGTCGAACTGTTTTCCGAAAGGGAATTCGATTTCATAAAAAAAATGCTGACATCGAAAGGCGAATGGTCTGTATGCGAAGTGAAGTGGGTCGAAGAACCTTCTAAATATTTGATGGACAACGATCTGCTACAGGCGGAATACGGAGATGGAAGCCGCATCGACTATATCGCGGGGATTCCTTACAAACCCGTGGTCATTTCTGCGCCGATTCTGAATTTTTCAACCGACAGCATAGCCAGAGCGGACATTTCATACAGCGCCATAGACAGAATTTCTCTTGAAATTGAGTTTTCCGAATTTTCAAGCGCGGCAATCGAAGCTCTTCCTCAAGCATCAAAAATCGGGCTGGTCCTGGACAATTCGCTTGTCGCGATAGCTTGGGTTGAATCGCATGAAAACGGTTACAGCTTTATTTGGGAGAGAGAGAGTGAATTTGACATAGATTTAATCCTTTCAATCCTGAACTCGAAACCTCTTGCCGGGAAAATACTTTTTTTGAATTGATTTTTTTCACCGGCAGTATTTCAGGTCAAAATCAGTTGACAGGATACAAACCCTAAAATAGAATTTCCGAAGGAGTTGATAAGCATATTTTGTAAAAAAAAGTTAAAATCTATCTTCCTCTCCAACAGAGAATATATTCAAGGGTAAAGGAGTTTTTTATGCTTGATAAAAGACTGCTCGACATTATGGTCTGTCCAAAATGCAAAGGAGAACTTGAATACAAATCTGATATAAACAGGCTTTTGTGTAAAAAATGCAAACTTGCATACAAGATTGAGGATGACATACCAATAATGCTCATAGACGAAGCTGAGAGCATTGAAGGGGATTTATATGGGAATTAGAACCGCCGCCGCAGGACTTTTATTTTTTGTGATTTCTCTCGGAGTTCTCAGATCCGAAAGTTTTTTTGTGGACTGGGAGGTGCCCGAAATAGCCATTGAGGAAGTTTCTACTTCAACTGGAGTCTTTTCCGAAATAAAATACGGAGCTGAAATGTCCTGCTTTGGAGAAACCGGAGCTCCGATTCTTCCTTCGAAATCATTTATTTTTATTGTACCTCCGATAGGTTCCTACTCTTTCGACGTCACATTATCAGGATCGAGGGCTTATAAACTCGAAAATCCGGTTCTTCCCTTCCCTCGTTGGCAGGGCGAAGAGCTCTCGTTTATTCCCGAAGAAAAGCATTATAAGAGCGTTTATCCGGGCGTTTCTTACACGGAATCAAGACCTTTCAGGATGGGTTATTGGAAGCTTGTCCGTATAGAGGTCTATCCCGCTTCTCTTTCCGGCAACAATCTCGTGGTAGCGGAAAAGATAAAAATCAAAGCGAATTTTTCTGATTACAGTTCCTCGAATCCGCCCTCTGAGTCTTGGAAGAGAATAATTTCTTTTATGACGGCAAATCCTTCTTATTTGGAAAAATTTTCAATCGCTGAAAATACCAGTATGCGGATGTTTTCAAGCAGACCTTACTATAGGGTCTCCGTCATTGAAGAAGGACTTTATGAAGTGACAGGTTCGGACCTGCAGTCTGCGGGTGCGAATTTGGACGCCATAGACCCCTCCACGATATCTGTTCTCTGCGGAAAAGTAGAGGCTTTGAGTTGGTTTACCACGGACACCATATACGACAGTTTTCCCTATGAACTGCCGATTATTGTAGAAGACGGAGGAGACGACAGGTTTGACGAACAAGACAGAATTATTTTCTACAATTCTTCCCTGGCCGGTTACGATAAAAATTCGTTTCCTTACAGCGTTTTGTCCTACCACAGCCCCTGGTCTGACACGGCGGTCTATTGGATAGCATGGGGACAAGGTGATGGCAGACGAATTGTCAACGAAAATTCTCTGCCATTGACAGGGTCGAACATACAGACATCGTTTATCGACACTGTTCACATTGAGACCGACAGCCTAAACCCTTCTCAATCAGGGCTGAGGTTTATCCACAGGGAGATAGCGAGAAACACCGGCGATGAATACGCCGGTTTTTCAATCAGCTATGATGTCCACGGTGTAGCCGGAGCGGCAGAACTGCGTCTTCAAAATTTTTCAGAAGCTGTGGATTCGGTCAACGCCCATCAACTCAGGGTTGTATTAAACGGCAACCAGATCGGAACCGACGAGTGGTGGGGTAGTGAATACTCGTCATCCCCCAGAGTTTCGGTTTTCAATTGTGACGGAATTCTAAGAGAGGGATCAAACACTCAGGAAGTTCAGCTATACAGAGTTCATCCGAACACGAACGATTTTTTGATGTACGACCTCACCGACGTCATCTACCAGAGGAAATACACCGCCCACGACGGCACACTCGTCTTTGGCGTCAACCCCGGAGTCAGTGACACTGTTCTCGGATTCAACGTCAAAGGCGTAAACCAGGGCAATTTCTACCTTTGGAACATTGACGACCCTTACAACCCAACGGGAATAATTGGATGCGCCTTTTCAGGCGACACCGTAAAATTCGCCTGGAGAGGAGATTCATCTTCGAGGTTTGTCGTTTCAAACAACATAAAAAGACCGGTGAATATAAGATACGCGGACCCGAACAGCCTCAAGATGATTTCGGGAGCAGATTACATTATAATAGCGCCTGATAATTTCATGAACGCCGCGGAAAAACTTGCTTCTCACAGAAGAGTTCATTTTCCCGGAGGAATAACACCTCAAGTGATAACAGTAAGCATTCAGGAGGTTTATGACAATTTCGGCTACGGGATGTCAGACCCGACAGCTATTAGAAACTACCTCAAGTGGGCTTCGGAGCACTACAACCCTGTTCCGAGCTATGTCCTTTTTATGGGGTCTGGGACTTACGACTACAGAAACATAGAGAACAGGTCACCTTTCAGGGGGGTATTTCCAGCTCATGAGGAAGGTGGAACCGTCGCGTATTTTTCAATGCAGGACTTCAACCCATGTTTTGACGACTGGTTTGTCGATTTCGACGGGAACCGTTTTCCTGACATGTGCGTCGGAAGAATAACCGCTTTGACCAACGTCGACATAAGTCAAAATATCGAAAAAATAATAAGGTATGAAAATTCTTCTTCTTTCGGAACCTGGAAGAGCAGGGTTCTTTTTCTTGCAGACGACGAATATGCATCGAGAGTATCGCAGTCATACAATGAATACATACACAACTACCAGACTGAAAGCATTTCGAGCTTTCTCTCAAATGACTACCAGCAGGTCAAAGTTTATTTGATGAACTATTTGGGCACCAACCAAGTCGCTGGACCGCCCTACAATTATGACCCGGGAGAAAAACCTGTCGGAGCGCAGGACCTAAAAAGTGAAATCAACAAAGGAGCTTTCATGCTCCTTTTCATGGGACATGGCAACCTGACAGTTCTCACCCACGAGGCGGTTTTCAGAAATCCATCGGACGTCGACGCCCTTGAGAACGAGATAAGACAACCCATCTGCTATTTCGGCTCCTGCGGAGTTGGAGCTTTCGACAGGACCACTTACAGCTCGATGGCTGACGGAATACAGGTCAAACCCGACCGGGGGGCGATATTCTCCTGGGGCGCTTCAAGGGCTACTTATCCCTCAGACAACTATCCTCTCGCGGTCAATCTGATGACATACACAACAGACAACCACTTGTCACCCGGAGAAGTGACTTTGGTTGTGAAAAATATAATCCACGCGAACAGTTGGCATTACTTGTCATTCGGAGATCCAGCACTCATACCATTCAAAGATACACTGGGAATAACGCTGGGTTTAGAAAGAGACAGAGAATTGTCTTCGCTTTCGCAAAGAAATATATCAACCAATTCAGTGGAACATTCTATTGCGGCCTCTTTCACTTTGGCGCCCGTTGACACTGTCGACGGAAGGGTTAATTACACGCTGACCGGAAGCATAGGCGATCCTTCATTCGGAGACGGATGGGCTTCGGTCATTGTCATGCCCCCTCAGAGACCGGACAGCCACGACTACATGCACAGAGCGGTGCCCCTGCCTGGAGACTTCACGTACTATTATTCAGACCAGTTCATCCCGGGACTCCCAATTTACGAAGTGATGACGACGGTAAAAGACAACGTTTTCACCGCTTCATTTACAACCCCGGAAAAAATGCTTCGATCCGGCGATCAAACCGGCATGAGGAAATTCATGGTCTACGCCTACGCTTGGAATTCTTCGAGAGAGGCGAGGGGAAACCTCCAACTTCCCTGCTCTGGAATTGACGAGATGCCTTCTGGCGACACGTCGGCTCCGAAAGTTTCTATTCTCGTAAAAGGCAGAATACTCTCGGATTCAGGAGAAACCGTCCAGAACCCGCTTGAAGTTGAATTCGTCTTCGAAGACGTCAACGGAATTAATCTTACGCCGCTTCCAGAAAACGTGCTGTTTTTCCGAATAGACAACGAAGCTTTGGACACTTTGGCGGGAAGACTTTTCAAATACGACGTATCGAGCAGTGAAAGAGGCAGGATAAAGAAAACTTACGATTTTGGAAATGAATCCGGAGAACACGAGCTGACAGTGGGAGTTTCAGACAATTTGGGCAACAGGGGAGTATATACTTGGACTTTCAACGTTGAATCCTCTTCTGTTCCAGACATAACCAACATAATGAATTTTCCAAACCCTATGGAGACTTCCACCCATTTCACTTTTATTCTCACTTCTGGATACGCCGATGTGAAAATTGAAATTTACACTATTTCCGGTAAATTGATAAAAGTCGTTGAAGCCGGGGAGGTGACAAGCGGCTTCAACAGCGTTTTTTGGGATGGTTTTGATTCAGAGGGAGACAGACCCTCCAACGGAGTCTACCTCTACAGGATTGTGGCTGACACAAGAAGCTCACAGACCCAGGGTTCCGAAAGGGAGGTATCAAGAATCGGCAAACTCTTCATAGCGAGATAATCGCAGAAGGAAGGTATTTACCGGTTTCCAACCGCCCTTGAAGACGACTGAATTGAGACCTTTACAAATGACGATGCCGTCGATATCTTTATAAAGATAATTTTAAAGATGATAATTGGTGTAACATAGGAGGAATGAATTGAAGAAGATAATATTTGCCTTAACTCTACTCTTTATTTTGGTTCAGTCCATATGGGCGAGCACAAACCAGGCGGCAGCTATTTTCCTCACAATATTTCCTGGGGCGAGGTCTGTGGGTATGGGCGGCGCCTACACGGCGATTTCTGACGACGCTTTCGCCTGCTACTATAACCCGGCTGGTTTGGGTTTTATAGACACAAAAGTATTTTCGCTGATGCACGCCAACTGGCTCCCGGGCCTTTACCCGAGTATGTATTATGAATACCTGGGTTTTGCAATGCCTGTGAGCGACATTGGAACACTCGGGCTGAACTTTATATACCTGACTACGGGAGAGACGGAAGCCACGGATGAAAACGGAAACCAGATAGCGAAGTTCAGAACATTCGATTTGGCCGCGACGGCGAATTACGGCGTAGCCCTTTCCGACAAGCTTTCCGTAGGACTCGGTCTAAAGTTTATATACAGTTATTTAGCACCTTCCTGGCTTGTCAGCAGGCTGCTCAACACAAAAGGAGGAGGAGCCGGATCTTCCTGGGCTCTGGACGGCGGTGTTTTATACAAACCTTTCAGAAGCTTTTCTCTCGGGGCTTCCATTCAAAATATCGGCCCCGGCTTGAGTTACACTGAGACTGGCGAGAAGGACCCTCTTCCTCAGACTGTCAGGTTGGGTGTTTCATACCTTCTGGCGTCATACGAAAATCTTGAAGATTCGACTTTGGTCCCCAAAAAATTGTGGGAAGCGAGATTTTCTTTCGACCTCGTAAAAGTTGTCGTAGGCCTGATGGATGAGATCAAAGAAAGACAGTACAGTTATATTTGGGACGACACGTGGAAAGCTATGGGGTTGGAACTCGGATACTATGAAATGATCTATTTCAGGCTCGGCTATTTCATAGACGAAGCCGGCTCGAGAAAAGGTTTTACTTACGGCGGAGGGGTCAAATTCAGAAATTTCAATTTTGACCTTGGTATAGACTCGCCCCTTTACGATTTTCCCACGAGCAACTACAGGTTCACTTTGAATGTATGGTGGTGATGAAGAGATCTTCAATTGAAACTCAAATCCGGAATAATACTTCTCGACAAACCTAAAGGCATATCTTCTCGAAAAGCTCTCGATATAATAATCAAAAGAGCTGAACTTAAAAAAGCCGGGCACGCAGGTACAATAGATCCATCTGCGTCCGGTTTGCTCGTGATTTTGGCTGGTCAGGCGACCAAATTGAACAGATTTATACTGTCTGCTGAAAAAAAATATGTCTTCAAAGCTCTTTTTGGAAAAAAAACAGTTACTGACGATTCTGAAGGCGAGACAATTTTTGAAAAAGACCCGGGAAAGATGGAATTGACGGGTTTCAAAGTAGTCTTAAAATCGTTTACAGGACTGATAGCTCAAAGACCTCCATCGCATTCTGCCGTTAAAATTCACGGTAAAAGAGCTTACAAATTGGCAAGAAAAGGTCAAACCCCCGAACTGAAAGAGAGGATGGTCCAAGTTAAATCTCTCGAAGTGACATCGTTTGAGTGGCCTGAGGTGGAAATTGAAGCGGTAGTCACATCCGGCACTTATATAAGATCGCTGGCAAGGGATGTTGGAGATTTTCTAAATATTGGGGCTTATTGCGAAAACATCAGGAGAATTTCTATAGGTAAAATGAATGTCGATGAAGCCATAAATCTTGAAGATGAAATAGTTTTTTACCCTCTCGACAAAACTCTTTCTCATCTGCCTGAGATTTCAGATGTTTTCACAGAGAGGGATTTTTTTGACAGCCCTGGTAAATTCGCAGTTTTCCGCGATGGATCCGGGATTTTGTCAGGTGTTCTCGAAAAGAACGGCGACAGCACTAAGCTACACAAATTCAATTTTTAGATTATGCCTGATAGAGTCGTCACAGTTGGTATTTTTGACGGTGTTCACCTTGGACACAGAAAAATTATTCAAAAACTCAAAATTGTATCCAGGAACAGGCAACTCGAACCTGTTTTAGTCACTTTCAACCCGCATCCGAGAAAATACCTTTTGGGAAAATCGCCGACTTTGCTCAATGATTTAGATGAGAAAGTCAAGATTATAAAAGGTATGGGGATTAAAAATATTCAAACAATGGCTTTCGACAAGGAAATTTCCATGATGTCGGCTGAGGAGTTTATATCAGAAATTATCTTTAAAAAGTTTTCCGCTCGGCATCTCGTCATAGGCTTCAACCATCATCTCGGAAAAAACAGAGAGGGAGACAGCGATATCGTCAAGAAAATAACGCGTTATCTGGGGATGGGTTTTTCCCTCGTCAGGCCCAGCATAATTGACGGTGTTGTGGTATCGAGCACTTATATACGCTGCCTGTTGAATGAAGGCGACGTCGAAAAGGCGGCAAAACTTCTCAAGAGATTTTACAAAACCGGAGGAATTCACACTCGGGGAGCCGGAAGAGGCTCAAAAATCGGATTCCCGACGATAAATATCCTAACAAATCCCGAAATGACAGAGGTTGGGGAAGGGGTTTACGGAGTGAGAATTTATCTTGACTCCAAGCCTTTTCTTGGATTAGCATTTATCGGTAATTCTCCGATTTTTTCGGACGGCAGAAAATTTGAGGTTTTTATTCCAAATTGGAAGCCCATGGAATTCGGGGAGAGGATTGATGTAGAGTTTGTTTTTAGATTGAGAGATGTTCTGAAATTTGATAGCATTGAAGAGCTGAGAAGGCAGATACAAAAAGATGTCGAACAGCTGAATACGAAAAAGAAAGCAGGAGGTTTGAAGTGTCCATGAGTTTGTCTGAAAAAAACGAATTGATAAAAAAATACGCGAGAACACAAAACGACACGGGTTCACCCGAGGTGCAGGTAGCGATTCTCACAGAAAAGATCAAACTTTTAACCGAACATTTGAAAACTCATAAAAAAGACCATCATTCAAGAACGGGTCTTTTAAAAATGGTGAACAGGAGAAGAAAACACCTGAACTATCTGCTACAAAAAGATTACAAAAGATACACAGAAATCGTCAAGTCTTTAGGTCTGAGAAGATAATTTCCGGTTTGATACTTTTCATTTAACTTTTGGGAGTCGCACAATGCCCGTATTTGAATTTGATTTTTATTCCAAGAAGATGGTTTTCGACACAGGAAATTACGCCACGCAAAGCCACGGAAGCGTTTTGATTCGCTATGGAGATTCGGTTGTTTTAGTCACCGCGTGTTTTTCTAAAAAACAGCAAACGGAGGATTACTTCCCGTTGATGGTCGACTACAGAGAGAGAAGTTATTCCTTCGGAAAAATCCCAGGCGGTTATTCCCGCAGAGAAGGCAAATCAAGAGACAAAGAGATTTTAACCAGCAGGTTGATAGACAGACCTATAAGACCTCTGTTCCCTGAAAACTATAAAAACGACACGCAGATTATCTCTACAGTTCTCGCCGCCGACCCGGAAATGGATCCGGATGTTTTGGGTATCAACGGAGCGAGTTTGGCTTTGTGTCTCAGCCCTATTCCTTTCATGGGCCCTATAGCGGCGATAAGGTTGAGCCGGGTTGAAGGTCAGTTCATCGTCAACCCCACTTATTCCCAAATAGAAAAAAGCGATTTATCCCTTGTAGTCGCAGGTAATAAAGACAAGATAACAATGCTCGAAGGCTCGGCTCTTGAGATAAAAGAAGAGGACCTCGTTCAGGCAATCGAGTTCGCTCAGAAACCGATAAGAGAACTGATAGACAGGCAGGAAGAATTTCTCGGAGGTTTAAATGTCCAAAAAATATCTCTTGAAAATCCTACTAAACTGCCGGAAGATGTGGCTTCTGAAATCGTTGAGAAGTTTCGAGTAAAGGTCAAAGAGTTTTCTGACACGAAAAAGGGCAAAGAAGAGCGCGCTGACGCTCTCAACGCACTCAAAGAAGATGTTTGGGAGATTTACAAAGAATCCCGTCCAGAAGAAGAAAACCTGATTAAAGAAATCATTACAAGCCTTTGGAGCGAAGCCTGGCAATCACGCCTGAGAAATGAAGGTTTGAGGCCGGATGATAGAAGCGAAGACGACATAAGGCAAATAGACATAAAACTTGACGTTTTACCGAGAGTACACGGGTCGGCGGTTTTTAAAAGAGGACAGACCCAATCTCTTGCTGTGATAACTCTTGGTTCGCCATCAGACGAACAACGAATTGAAGACATAGAAGGCGATATGACAAAGAGCTTCATGCTTCATTATAACTTCCCCCCGTTTTCGGTGGGTGAGACGGGCCCTCAAAGAGGTCCTGGAAGAAGAGAGATAGGTCACGGCAACCTCGCTGAAAAGGCGATAGCGACCATCGTGCCGTCTGAAGACAAATTTCCATACACCATAAGGATAGTCTCAGAAATTCTCGAGTCAAACGGTTCGTCTTCGATGGCTTCTGTTTGTTCTTCTTCACTCGCTTTGATGGACGCGGGAGTACCTATCAAAGGGCATGTTGCCGGTATAGCGCTCGGCCTTATAAGCGCAGAAAATGATGACGAAAAAGATATAATACTCGTCGACATAGCCGGCGAAGAAGACCATGAAGGGGACATGGACTTAAAAGTCGCCGGGACAAGAAACGGCGTAAATTCCCTTCAAATGGACACAAAGATTGAGGGAATTTCGGTTAAACTTTTGAAAAAAGCTTTTGATAAAGCAAAAACTGCGAGGGGAAAAATTCTTGACATTATGGAACAAAAAATATCGAGTCCCAGAGAAAACCTCTCTCCGAACGCACCTCGCATGTACACTCTATTCATTCCAAAAGACAAAATCGGTCTTGTCATAGGACCGAGCGGAAAGACGGTAAGAGGCATTCAGGATCAGACCGGAGCGACGGTTTCTCTCGATGACAACGGCAAAGTCGTCGTCACCGCTGCAGATGAAGAGTCGGCGAAAAAAGCAGTAGACGAGATAAAAAATTTGACCCGAGAAGCTAAAGTCGGAGAGATTTACACCGGAACTGTCACAAAAACTACCGATTTTGGAGCTTTTGTTGAGATATTTCCTGGAAAAGAAGGACTCCTTCACATATCAGAAATCGACTGGAAAAGAGTGGCAAATGTAGAAGACGTACTTAAAGCCGGAGACACTGTTCAGGTCGAATGCATAAATTATGATCCCAAGGCTGGCAAGATAAGCCTATCGAGAAAAAAACTACTTCCAAAACCTTAGAAATAGAGGGGAAATCGGCTAAAAATGCCGGTCGGAAAACTTAAATATCTTCGTTCACATGAATTAAAATTTCAAAAAGTAGTCCTGAACAACGGACTTACAGTATGTTGGGAACAACTCGACCATTTGAGGTCTTGTTCTTTAGCCGTCATTGTAAATACGGGTGCCAGAGATGAAACAGAAAAATCATGGGGCTACTCTCACTTTATTGAACACATGCTTTTCAAAGGCACCGCGAAAAAAACACCTTATGAAATAGCCTCAGCACTTGAAAAAAAAGGCGGCTACCTGAACGCGATGACGGGATCAGAGAACACATGGGTCGAAGCCAGGTTTATAGACCATCAGCTTCCCGAAGTTATGGAATTGATAGGAGACATGCTTTCTGATTCTCTTCTCGAAAAAAAGAGCATTGAGGATGAAAAAGAAGTTGTCAGACAGGAGATCAAAAGCAGTTTCGATTCTCCGGACGATATGGTATTCGACCTTTTTTTCAAAGACATTTTTGGGAAACATCCGCTGGGCAGGTCCGTTTTGGGAAGTTATGAATCTGTCAAAGCCATAACAAGACCTAAACTTTTGAAGTATTATCGCCAAAATTACTCCAACACAAACACTTATATTGGACTTGTTGGAAATATATATGGCGATATTACTTCTCTTGTCAAAAAATATTTCAACCTTAGCTCAAATAAAAAAAACGTAAGAGCTGAATTTAAAAAAAGTTACATTGGATATAAAACGCATAGAAAAACTTTGGCGAAGCAGATAAACTTTATAATTGGCGGAGTGGCTCCCAACGCATCTTCTCCAGATAGATACAGGTTCCAAATTTTGATGAATCATCTTGGAGGCGGTTTGAGCAGCAGATTTTTCCAGCTTCTGAGAGAGGTAAACCCTCTTGTGTACAATGTCTCTTCTTTTTATTACCCTTATTCAGACGTAGGTATCGGTGGTCTTTACATATCAGTTTCCGCGGACAACTTAAAAAAAGTTGAAAAACTTGTAGAAAACGAAATAAAAATTATCATGGAAAACGGCTTCACGAAAGATGAAATTGAATTCTCCAAAGAACAGATGAAGGGCAATATCATTCTCGGACTCGAATCGAGTAAATCGAGGGTGAGTAAACTCCTGAACGACCAAATTTATAGAGGAAGGTGGATATCCATGGAAGAGACCGAATCGGAGATATCAAAGGTCACTGACCAGGATGTCAATGTTGAAGCTTTTAAATTTTTTTCTGATAAAAACATAATGAGGACTTACCTGAAACCGAAAGCGAGGTGACGATGAGCTCTATCAATTTGTCTAAAAAAGCGATAGAAATGCCTGCCTCACCTATTAGAAAACTTCAGACGTATTCAGACGAAGCTAAATCTAAAGGAGTGGGAGTTTATCATTTGAATATTGGACAACCCGACATAAACACCCCAAAAATCATCTTTGAATCCATGCACAAGTGGGACAGTCAAGTTTTATCCTATGGACCTTCCAACGGCATTTTTGAGCTCAGAAAAGCCGTCAGCAATTACCTCGAGAGATTCGACGCTAATTTTCTGCCCTCTCAGATCGTAGTGACACAAGGCGGCAGCGAAGCGATAGTTTTCGCTATGCAGGCTATATGCAACCCCGGGGAGCAAATAATTGTCTTCGAGCCCTTTTACACGAATTACCTCGGTTTTTCAAAGATGGCCGATGTTGAGTTGGTGCCGGTTGCGACTTCGGTCGAAGACGGATTCAGAATTCCGAAAGACGAGGTCATAGAACCAAAAATCACCCAAAGGACAAGGGGCATTATTATATGTTCACCAAACAACCCGACAGGGACTGTATATACTCATGAAGAAATGGAAAGGATAGCTCGACTCGCCCGAAAGCATGACTTGTTCGTGCTCTCGGACGAAGTTTACAGGGAATTTGTCTTTGACGGTAAAGAGCATGTCGGAATATACGCGTTTGACAATATAGCGGACAGAGCTATTGTAATGGACAGCGTTTCAAAGCGTTTTTCAATGTGCGGGGCAAGAATAGGGTACTTGGCGACAAAAAATCCAACCCTTTCTGACGCTTTTCTTCGGTTCTCCCAGGCACGCCTTTGCCCAGCTACAGTAGAGCAAATCGGAGCTTTAGCGGGATTTGAGCATTATGACGAATTTATACCGGACATGATCAAAGAATATGAAAACCGAAGGAACACAGTATATGAAGAGATTTTGAAAATAAAAAAAGCTTTCACACTCAAACCCGAAGGGGCTTTTTACTGTGTCGTTAAACTGCCGGTGGATGACGCCGACGAATTCGCCAAATTTATGCTCACTGATTTCAATTACGAGGGTCAGACCACAATGGTAGCCCCGGCAAATGGATTCTACGTCTCGAGAGACAAGGGAAAAAACGAAATCAGAATTGCTTATGTCCTTGAAGAAAAAAGGTTGAAATCCGCGATAGATGTCCTTGAAAGAGGTATAGAAGCATTCAATTCGAGGTAAAATACATCTTTTTAAACCCGGAGGCATACCCTCCCGAATATTCAACGGAATTCTCCGCCGGAGCGGATTTGAGAAGTTGCGAGGAAATAATCATCAAGTCGTTTAATTGGGGCGCCGTCAGAACCGGCTTGGCAATTGAGATTCCACAAGGGTTCCACGCGGAGATAAGACCGAGGTCGGGTCTCGCTCTCAAGAGCGGCATAACTGTGCTCAATTCACCCGGCACCATAGACTCCGACTACAGGGGCGAAGTTTTGATAATACTCGCGAATTTTTCCAAGGATGATTTCATTGTTCAAAAAGGCGACAGAATAGCCCAGATGGTGATAACGGAATCCCAAAAAGCCGCTTTTGTCAGATTCGATTCCCTTTCATCGACACGGAGGGGTGATGGCGGATTTGGCCACACAGGAATCAACTGAAAAGATTTTATTCAGCATTTGGCCAGGCCTCGGAGACATTCTTTTTTCGACTCCTTCTTTTAGAATACTGAGAAAAAAAAAACCGAACGCCAAAATAACCGTCGTCAGTTTTTGGGGCGGAGCGGGTAAAAAACTCCTTGAAATGAATCCTTACGTAGATGAAGTGATATTTTCATCTCCGGGTCGGATATTAAAACTTCTCTCCGAGTTTAAAAAAAGAAAATTCGACATCGGAATCGAACAGTCTTTTCCGGTTTTTTGGTTTTTCAAACTCGCCAAAATAAAAAAAAACTTCAGTTTTGCCGACAATTTTTTCTGGTGGCTTCTGCCAATTTCTCCCAAGAAAAACGCCGATCTGCACGCAAGCGAGCAATACCTGCTCGCGATAGATAAAATTGACGGCGTAAAACTCCGGGACAACAAGGGGTACGACCTTTTTTTATCCCAAGAGGAGACTGATAAGGCGAAGCGCCTTCTCAAAGATTTGGGTGAAAAAAGAAAATTGGTAGTCCACCCCGGAGCCAGGTGCAACAAAAATAAAAGATGGGACATAAAAAAGATAATTAAAACCTTGGAAATTGCCGTCGAATCAAACGACTTGATCACGATCACCGTCGGGGGAAAGGAAGACGAGGAGAACGCTTTTTTGATCGAGAAATCTCTTGGATCCAAAAACCTGAATTTAGTCGGAAAAACAAATTTAAGAGAGACTGCCGCGGTTTTCAGCGAGTCAGACCTATACCTGGGGCATGATTCAGGTCCTACCCATCTCGCATCCATATTCATTCCTATCGTGGCAATTTTCGCTTCGTCCAACCCAAAAAACTTCCGCCCTTTGACAGACAAAGCGATAATTGTCAGACCCCGATCTTCATGCTCGCCTTGTTTTCATTTTCCAGGTTACATGAATCTTTTCTGGGGTTTGAGGCTGAGGTGGTTTAACTATTGTCCCGCAATGGACACAATTAGCGTCCAAGAAGTCGTTGGCGCAATAGACGAGGCTCTGAGAAAATGGCAAAAAAAATGAAGGCGGCTTTTTGGATCTGTTCCAAAACAGATCCTCTTGTAATTCAGTTTTCTGTGCTGGCAACGGCTCTTGTTATAATGATGTTCGCCCGGGTAAAAAGGCGCGTGATAGCGGATAATTTCAAGTCTATGGGGCTGAAACCACAACTAAAATCAACTTTTAGGGTTTTTTACAACATGGTTTTCAACATAGTTGTCTTTTTAAGAAGCCTTGAAAAGGGGATGGATGAAATTGCCATGAGGACAAGCTTTGTAGGTATAAAAAACTTAAAAAAAATATCCACTAAAAAAAGTGTAATCATGGTCACCTGCCACCTTGGGTTATGGGATCTCGCGGCGAGGTACTTGGGTTTTTTCGGCATAGAAGTAATAGCTGTCGCTGAGTATAAAAACGTCAGCCATTTCCATTACGAACTCATGAAAAGGGTGAGGTCTTCTTCTTCGGTTCAAATACTGCCTCTCGAGAACGATACAACCCCTATAAAATTGGCGAAATTTGCAAAGAGGAATAAGGGCGCTGTCGCTCTAGTAGGCGACAGGGACATATCTGGGACTGGAAAAGAGACCGTTTTTTTCGGCAGAAAAGCTCGCCTGCCCCTGGGCCCATCTCTTTTGGCCGCCCGTCTTGACATACCCGTTGTTATAGGATACTTTGTTAGAAGTAAGGCGTGGAATTACAGAGCTTACACTTCAGAACCTATATATTTGCCCAAAGGCTGCTGCGACATGAAAAAAAAAACAGAAATGTATTTTGACGGAATCAAAAACGCTATGGAAAAGATAATTGCGGAGTACCCCGATCAGTGGATCATGTTTCATCCGCCGTGGATAAAATGAGACGAAAACTAAAAATCCTCATACTATCCGACGTCTATTATCCTACCCCAGGAGGCGTAAGCGAGCACATTTATAATTTTGCCATGAACATGAGAAATCGGGGGCACAGGGTTGTAATTGTCGCGCCTAGGGGACTGGGGAAAAAAAAATCACCCGACGGGGATTTTGACGTAATCAGGGCAGGAAAAGCAATACCATTCAGGGCTAACAAAAGCGTTGCCAAGGTCACGGCGGGTTTAAGAGTTTATTGGGAAGTAAAAGATATCATCAGAAATTACGATTGGGATGTGATCCACACCCACGGACCTTTCGCTCCGGTAATGCCTATGTTGGGGCAAAAATTCGATTCGAGAGCTTCTCTGATAGGAGAACACGTAACAGCAAAAATCGCAACTTTTCACGCCAGTTACAGAAAAGTTTTGCCCTACGAGATTTTCAAAGCTTACCTAAAAAAACCATTTTCAAAAATCGACGGTTTGATAGCTGTGAGTGAAGAAGCAAAGAAAAGCGTCGAGCAGTATTTTGAAGGCGATTTCGCGATAATACCCAACGGAGTCAATTCTGAATTTTTTAATCCAGAGCTCAAGAGAATTGAAAACTTCGACAGCTCTGATTTCAATATTTTTTTTGCCGGGAGATTTGACCCCAGAAAAGGGGTAAACTACCTGGTCAAAAGTTTCTATTTTATTCTTAAATTCGTACCCAACGCGAAACTCTGGATAGGCGGCGGCGACAGATACAGAAAACTCGGCCTCGACCTGATAATGGCAAGGTTGAAAGCCAAGAATCATGAAATCGCCAAGAGGGTCGAATACCTCAAGTTTATCCCTTTTTCACAGTTACCCCGTTATTTCAAAAGTGCCGATGTTTTTTGTTCGCCGGCGATAGGCGGAGAGAGTTTTGGAATAGTCCTTATAGAGGCAATGTCATGCGGAACTCCGGTTGTCGCTTCGGACATACCCGGGTACAGAGAAGTCGTCTCCGACGGGAAAGACGGACTTCTTTTCAGGCCTAAGGACATAAAAGACCTTGCAAAAAAAATAGTGTTTTTAGCGCAAAATCCAGAAGTTAGAAAAAAAATGGGTTTTGCAGGAAGGGAAAAGGTTCTCGCGAAGTATTCTTGGGACAAAGTCACCGACATCATCGAAAACTACTATTACGATATTCTCATCCAGAAGTCCCATGAATAAAAATCAGTTTTCCGCCGGAGTTGCAGGAGCTTTTTTTTCTTTTTATATCTACAAAAGAGGTCTTTTCGACAAGTCCTTAACTCCGATACTCCTTTACCACGACGTCACGGACAGGTTTTATTGGACGTTTTCGAGGACTACAGTTCACTTGTTCAGAAAACAAATGTCTCTGCTGAGAAAAAAAGACTTTTTCGGCGTCGGAATAAAGGAGGCTGCGAGAAATAAAACATCGGATAAAATGTTCGCGATAACTTTCGACGACGCTCTCGAATCTGTCGCAGAGAACGCTTTTCCTGTTATCGAAGGGGAGGGATTCAAAGCTGATGTCTATATAGTGACCGACTATGCCGGCAGGACAAGCGCTGAATGGGACGTAAATCTCGGAGGCATAGTCAAAAAACACATGGACTGGGACAAAATAGCCTTCTTGTCCCAAAAAGGATGGGGGATAGGGTCGCACTCCTGCACGCACAGAGATTTGACCTTGCTGACGCCCGATGAGGTGAGTGAAGAAGCCGAGAGATCCAAACAGGAGATTATCGAAAAAACAGGAGTCAAACCGGCTTTTTTCAGCTATCCGTTCGGAAGGACAAACCCAAAAATAGCCCGAATAATACAGAAAGCCGGCTACGACGGCGCTGTAACTTCCTACCCTAACCGCAATTCGTGTTTTGACCCTTTTATGATCGGCAGAAGACCGGTCTATCTCTTCGACAGCGCCTTTGACGTCCTGAGAAGAGTCGAGAGATCTTCTTGGAAAAATATTCCCTACGACTTTGCAGGGAGAGGCATAAACTTTTTCGCGAGGGGAGTCGGAATTTACAAGGAAAAAATCGAAAAATGACCCTGCAGTTGACGAGGTCTCCGAAAAATTTCGCTGAAAAAATTTTAGACAGAATATTCGTTATGAGAATTTTTATGCATTTTCCGTTTTCCGGCATTTTGATGCTCGGTTATTTATACGGCCTGCAAACTTCTTCCGACGGCGGCTTTATTGCTCTGTTTCTACGAGCAAATACATTCAATATGAAAATTTTTGTATCTTACCTCGTGTTTTATGTTCTAATGGGCGGAACATACGTTGTAAACCAGATCATAGACAGGCAATCGGACCTGATAAACAGAAAGAACTATTTCATCTCCGACGGACATATGTCGATTCAGTCCTCGGTTTTAGAAGCAATTATCCTTTACTCACTTTCACTCGGCTTTGCCCTTTACTTGTCCTTAAAAGGCTATTTCGTAGGCGGGGCTGCATACTTCTGGGCTGTATTGTCATCTGTCATTCTCGGGCTACTGTATTCCGTAAAACCTTTCAGGTTGAACGCCAGACCGGGTCTGGACATGGCTGCAAACGCTTTCGGTTACGGTTTTTTAAACCTATCCACGGGTTATCTCGTCGTGGCGCCTTTCGGTTTGGATCTCGTGAAAATCGCGGCACCGATTGTTCTCATAGGTCTTGCCGGATTCGGCTCGACTACAATTGCGGATATTGAAGGGGACAAAAAAGACGGTAAAATCTCAATAGGAGTCTTTCTCGGAGAAAAGAAAACCTACTGGTTCTCCATAATTCTCTACATAGCGGCTTTTGTGCTCTCGTTGCTAATGAAAAATATTCCATGTCTTTTCGCTTCCGCGATAGCGATTCCAGCGCATATTCTGGGTTTAACCAAAAGCACAAAAAAGTCGGCGCTCGTGACGATGAGAATAAGCAACGCCGGTCTCGTTCTTATCTCTTTTGTAATTTTTCCGGTTTTGATAGCCGCTTTTCTGCTGGTATTTTTGATGACGAAACTATACTACAAAAATAGATTCGGTATTGACTACCCTTCGCTTACGAAATGAACGACCAGAAAAAAAAGATATTGATAAGAGAGGGAGGCGTTTCAAAAAGGCCTGGCTGGCCATTTCTTTTTGAGATGGGGTTGCACGTCGAAGGGCTTTTTGATGAATTCGTTTCTGATGATGATAAACAAATCAGTTCTTTCAGGGAACTTTCCGCTTTTAAAAAAAGAACATTGCCGAAAATACTCAGAGCAGGGGAATTCTCCTCAACCCTCGTGGATAACCTTGAATATCAGATTTTGCACCACGTTATTTACACAGAGTACGTAATCAACTTCACTAACTTCTCCGAAGACCTCAAATTTCTCGACGACACTCTGATGTCAGCTTATTACCTGCTAATGGAGAAATCACAGCGGATGGGTGGATATTTTTCAATTGTCCCTGAACTGGAAACATCTGTGGAAGAAAAGATTTTCATAGATTGCCTCGAATTGTGTGTCGACCTCAAACACAGAAACATAATAAAAGGGATTTTGCTCCTCAGGAGAGGCGATGCTTCCATATCGACCTACTCGAACAAAATAAATGATTCCGGTCTTAGTTTGATACTTGATTTTTCGACTAAAATTGACAAAAACAGATTCTTTGAAGAGATAGGACTTTCCGGAGTTAGAAGAATTCATTACAACGCGAGGATAGAAGGCTTTTTGAAAGAGATGAGAAAGAAAAATATCTCAATTCAGATTTCACCGACATCGGACGTGTCTTTTTTTTCTAACTTCTCCTTCGCCGACTATCCTTTCGTAGAATATTTCAGAAAAGGCAACAAAACAGTTGTTTCCGGAGGATACCCCAAGCTGACGGACACATCCACCGAGAGTGAATTTGTACTTCTCAAATCGTCTTTTGGACTGTCGGTCGAAGACATATTGACGATTTCAAAATACTCCGCTAATTATGCTTTTTGCGACGAAGCGGCGAGAGAGTCTCTTTTGCAAAAAATCGAATCTGTCAATCCGTGAGATAGACCGTTTCGCCAAGTGACGGCCTGTGCACTTCAAGTTCGGAAGATAGCTCGGATTGTATGTTTTCGAGTGCGGGTTTGTCGCCGTGAACGAGTATTAGTTTCGAGGGCGACATTTTTTTCACCATGCTCAGGAGTTGAGTTTTGTCCGAGTGTGAAGTTATTCTGAAAGATTTGATGTTTGGATTGCACTTTTCGGCTTTGTCTCCTCTTTTGTCGAGATCCACAATTTCTCCTATTGCCGAATTGAGTATTCTGTGAGCCGGCGAGTCCGGATCTATGTACCCAACGAAAAATATTGCATTTTTTTCGCTTCTCAATATCCTTCTCGCCAATTTATACGACGGAGTTCCCGGCATGACCATACCGCTGGTCATAAGTAAAATAGACGGCCCGTAGTCCAGAATTTTATCTATTGAAGTGTCTCCTCTGAGGTTGATTTCCACAGCCGAATAGGGTCTGTATGTGTTTCCCAGATATTTTGTGTACAATCTTTTAATTTTTTTCCCCAGCCCGGCAAGGACAATCGGTACGTAAGGTATTTTTCCTTTGCTCATGAGTTTTTCGCAGATCCCGAGGACTTCTTGGGTTTTACCGAGGGCGAAAGTTGGGCAGAGGACGGATTGCCTTTTGTCGAGTATTTTGGATATTTCTCTGGCAAAAATTTCTATTTCTTCATCCCTCCTCAAAGCCACATCTTCTTCCAGTCCCAGAGTTCCTTCCATTATAAGCACATCGGGTTTGAGGTTTTCAATATCTGCTCCAGGGACAGTCATTTGATCGAAAAGCGATATATCTCCCGTGTAGAGAACCGTGATTTTGGGGGATTCAACGAAAAAAGACCTTGCGCCCAGTATATGTCCGGCTTTATACGAGAATACGTTTACGTTTCCTTTGAGCCTTAGAGATTGGGATTTACCCAGTGGTTTTATGGATTTTGAAGCTTTTCTCGCGTCTTTTTCTGAATATAGAGGTTCAGGAAAATTTTCGGGGTCTTCCCGGTAGTGTCTTTCCTGGACCGAAGCAGAATCTTCGAGCATGAACCTGCTGATAGCTATGGTAGGCTTGCTCGCGTAGAATTGAATCTGTCTGAAAAAAAGAGGCAAAGCTCCGATGTGGTCGAGATGGGAATGGGTTATCAAGCCCAAATCAGGCAGAGAAGAGAAGAAATCGACAACAGGCAGGGCTTCCGAGCCGATTTTTTTCGGATGCATTCCGCAGTCGAGAAGTATTTTTGACCCGTTGAGAAAAAGCGAAAAAGAACTCGCTCCGATCTCGTTGCCGCTACCGAACACTTTTAAGAAATCATTTTCCATGCTAATATTAAAAAGCTTTGCCAACTAAACATCAAGCATTTTCGGGAGGTTTATGACGGTAATCAAGGGATCGGATTTGACAGGCTTAAATCAGGATCTTCTGATGGACGAGTCTAACATGCCTGATTCATGGTGCGAAATAGCCTACATTCCGGAAAAATTGGAAGAGGCAGGAGAAGCTGTTGAAATTTGCGCCAGCAAACGCATACCTTACACGATCTCATCAGCAAGAACAGGGC
>JAFGON010000030.1 GCA_016926475.1 candidate division WOR-3 bacterium
GGAAGGGAAGGGTCGGTTTTGATTTCCTTGACTTTGCTTGTCAACAAGATGATTTCGAAAGAATTCAAAGGCATAAAGGTGAGAATTGACGCCGAAGAATACATGAGAAATCGAGAGGAAAGTTTCAGGGAAAAAGTTTTGGAAATAGCTAAGCAGGCTGAACTTTTGACGGAAGAGCACATAATAAAGAATTTGAATTCATACGAGAGAAGAATCGCCCACATGATAATAAAAGATTTTGAAGGGGTTGAAAGCAGAAGCGAAGGCGAAGGGGAAATTAAGGATTTAATAATTTACCCAAACCGAAGTGAATCTTTTTGATACGATAATCTCCAGAATTACGCCGGATGGCGAGAGCGCCGTCGCTTCAGTGAGAATGAGCGGCGAAAAAAGCCTGACATGCGTTTTGCAATTGACGGGCAGAAAATTTTTTACTCCCAGAAAAGCAACCCTCGTCAAATTGAAGTTAGATCAAGGTATAAGCGATCAAGCCGTAGTTGTCTATTATCCTGGTGTGAACTCATACACCGGCGAAGATGTATGCGAAGTCAGTGTTCACGGAAACCAGTATCTCGTCAAAAAGCTTATAGGAAATTGCATCGAGAAAGGGTTGAGGACAGCCGAGAAAGGCGAATTCACCTACAGAGCTTTCCTGAACGGTAAAATGGACCTGGCTCAGGCCGAGGGAGTTCTAGCGATGATAAAGGCTTCGAACGAAAATTCCCTGAGAAGAGCCGGCTCCGCATTGAGCGGAAAAGCTGGAGAAAAGGTAAAAAAAATTATCGAAAATCTAAATGAATGTCGCGCCGAGCTTGAAATATCGACTTTTGGGGAAGACGTAAGACCTCTACTTTCACCGGCTTTTCTCGAAAATTTTAGAAAAATTAAAGAAGACATCGAGACAGTTTCACGCTGGTCCGCTTCAGCGGCAAGAGACCTTGTAAAACCTCAGATATTCATAGTCGGACCCCCAAACGCCGGAAAATCGACCCTTTTTAATATGCTCTACGGCAGTAAAAGAGTTGTTGTCTCAGACCAACCAGGAACGACGAGAGATATGATAAGGGAAGAAGTATATCTGCCAAAAGGTTCGGTTGTTCTGGTCGATGGGGTGGGAATAAGGGAAAAAGGATCGGATTTAATCGAAAGGCAGGGAAAGGACATTTTTCTTGAAAAGCTCAAAGAAGCGGACGCAGTGATTATGCTTCTCAACGCTGAAAGTGATTGGAGAGATGATTTTGCGTTGTTTTCTAGCTTTTCCGAAAAAATAAAAACCGTTGTAGCTCTAAACAAGTGCGATCTTGGCATATCGCCTGTGGAAGTTCCTGATGAAATAATCAAGCTGTCAGCCAAAACAGGTTTAAACCTTGAATGTCTTAAAAGTATTCTCAGCGAGAAACTGTGGCCGGAACCTCAGAAAGATGACATTTCAGAACAAGACGCTTACTTTTCTGAAAGGTCTTATCTTCTCATAGGTGAATCTTTGAAAAGCTGCGAAAAAGCGGGAAACTTCATCGAAGAAGACCTTTGGGACATTGCCGCGTTTGAGCTTGAAAACGTCAGCAAAAACCTCGGACGGATAGTGGGGATCCACGAAAAGCCAGGAGAAATTGTCGGATTGTTCGATAAGTTTTGTGTAGGAAAATAAGTGATTGTGAATTAACCCTGGCGATAACCATACGGCTTCAGAGCTTTGAAGGGAATTTCTCGGGATGATAACAACAGAAGAATTCTTTTAACAGATATTTTTTCTGCGAAATGTTCATGGACGAAAACCATAAAGAAGACAAACCGGAATTGATTCCAATAGAAGGTGTTTTGGACCTTCATACCTTCGACAAGAAAGAAATCGGAGGTTTGATACGCGAATACATTGAAGAATGCAGAAAAAAGTGCATATTTGAAATCAGAATAATACATGGAAAAGGTAAAGGTGTTCTCAGAGCCAGGGTTCATTCAATCCTCAGCAAAATTGATCTGGTAAAATCTTACAGGACTGCAAACGACTGGACAAGTTCCTGGGGGGCGACAATCGTCACTTTAAGAGATAATGAAAACTGTTCAGAGGTTCATGAAGACTAGAGAAACAGAAATAAAAACAAGTGAGATTATTTTAGTTTTCCGCATCTCTTCCCCGAATAAAATCCAGCCGGCCAAACTCATTATCAGTATACTTCCCACGGAATAAAATGAAAACGCCACAGCGGCGGGGAAATATTTAAATGAAGAAATGAGAAAAAAAGATGAAAAAAGATTGGGAATGCCTACCGCGATTCCGAATAATGCGCTTTTAGGGATTTTGGTTAAATTTCTAAAATTTGCGAAAAAGAATGACAAGACAAAAGCGGTTGCGAATACGACAGTCAAGAAGAAATTTTTTAAACTTTCATGCCAGTTGTTTTCAAAGATCTTGTTTGAAAATTCAGCCATTCCAACGAAAACCAGAACCCAGAAAAGAAGGATTGCCGATCGCCTCCTCGATTCTTTGTTTTCGGTTTTAATCGCGAGCATCAAAATTGATATAATCGAGAGGAAAATCCCAGTTGTTTTGAAAGCGTTCATTTTTTCTCTGAAAACAATAAAAGATAGAAGCACTGGAATTACGGTTCCCAACTTTGAAACCGCACCTGTTGTCGCCACTCCGTTGTATAGCACGCTTTTTTGTATAGATACAAAACCGAGAAGATAGATAACACCTGCAAAAATCCCCATAAAAAGTGCTGTGCCTAAATTGTCACGGGAAGCTATGAAGCTTTGGTTGTTTCTTGTCGTAAAAAACATAATAAAAGCGACAGCAAATGCAGAGAGATAATTGAAAGAAGCGACTCGCATCTCGTCTGTGCTGTTTTTTTGAGATAACTTGAGTAATACAGTGACAAGAGAACTCGAGAAAACAGCTAAAACGAGATAGACCATTGCCTAAGTGACTGAAACTTTGAACTTTAAGGCTCTTGCCAATATTAGGTAAAACAAGAAATAAAAAACTGAGGCTGAAAATATTACAGTCAGAGACATGAATAAACTCTGAGAAGAAGCGTTGAACAGTGTCCAGGATTTAAGAATCAGGTACAGGGAAAGCGCCGGTAAAAAAGAAGAAAGAAAAGTTTTGTAAACAGCTTCCGTGAGATTGACCAAAGATATCTTTGCGTATTTCAAATGAAACATGATCAAAAGGGCTAACCCGTTGAATAAGCTCGAAATGGATACAGCAAGAGCCAATCCGTTTATTTTCATTGAGTTTCTAAAAGTCAGCACAAGCGCGATGTTCACCGCGCTTGACAGAAAGCTAACAAAGACAGGTGTTTTGGTGTCTTTCAAAGAATAAAAAGTGTTTGACAGAATTTTTGCAAACGATGCTCCGGCTATTCCTATGAGAAACCAACCGAGAATATCGGCAGTTGCGACAGTGCTTTCAGCGCTGAACATACCGTGCTGGTAAATTATACGGACTAAATGGAATTTCAAAACCCACATTAAAAAACACACCGGAAAAGAAAAAAACATTGCCAGCCTCAGAGATTTCAGAAGAACGGAAAGGACTAAGTCAATCCTTTTAGAAGAAGCGTGACGCGCCGTTTCGGGAAGCGACACGGTGGCTAAGCTGACGCCGATTATGCCCAGTGGGAAAGTCATCAGCCTGAAGGCGAAAGAGTAGTGTGACACCGCTCCTTCGCCGAGATGGGTAGCAAAAGCTTGGTTTATTGCTACGTTGATTCTCGTCGCGACATAACCGACCGCTACTGGAAGAAACAGCATCAAAGAACGTTTTACTGCTCTATCCGAAAACATTAAATAAATGCGGTTTTTAAAACCTTCCCTGTAAGATGAAGGCAGCAATGCAATGAGCTGGGCGAGTGAACCGATCAATATGCCTATAGCGAGCGGAAATGGAGACAAAGTTTTAAAAGCGCCTGACAACTTGAACAGCAAGAGAGTTAAAACGATAGAGATGAGGTTCCAAAGAGCCGGAGCGAGCCCCGTCAAGGTGTAGTGTCTGAAATAGTTCAAAAAACCCATTAAAAGGGAAGTAGAAGATGATACTACGAGCAGAGGAAACAGAATCCTGACGAGAGATACTGTCAGAGCCTGCTTTTGAGGGTCGTAGCCTCCGGCGAAAACTTTGACGATGTAGGGTGCGAAAATTATCCCAATTCCGCAGAGAAGAGAGGAAATGATGAGTAGTATGTTGAAAAGGTTAACGGCAAACAGAAGAGCTTTTTTTTTGCCTTCTTTTTCCCGAATGTCCGAAAAAACAGGTATAAAAGCGGCGTTCATCGTGCCCTCGGAAATAAATTCCAGAACCATTCCTGGTATTATATAGGCTGTCCTGAAGGCGTCCATGGAGTTACCTGCTCCGTAAAGCATCGCGTATATTATTTCTCTGGAAAGCCCGAGAACCCGGCTTACAAAAACACCAAAAGAAAATTTTCCGGCGCTTTTAATTAAGTTTTTCGTTTCTGAACCTTTTTGTAATTGCGAAGACATATATTGTAAAAATACCAAATCAAGGAGTATTTCAAAAGCTGTTTCACAAAATTCAAGCTAAAGGGAAATGGTTTTCTGGGAAATCTGTTGACATATTATCTGTAAAGATTATCATTTTATTACAATTGATTTTTACTTTCAATATCTATTAAAACAGGTGGGTTAGAGGTGAAGATTAAATCCTTGGGTGCTGTAAAAACCGTCACTGGCTCCATGCATTTGGTTCAATCGTCCAGCGGAGGGAACTGCGTTCTCGACTGCGGTCTGTATCAGGGAAAGAGAGCTGAAGCAGAAGGTTTAAATCGAAACTTGAAAATTGATCCGGCGTCGGTTGACAGCGTAGTGATTTCACACGCCCACATAGACCATTGCGGTCTTCTGCCGTATTTCGTCAGAAAAGGGTTTGACCAGATTATATACATGACTCCGGCAACGCGTGAGTTGACAGAGTTGCTGCTTATGGACAGCGCCTTCTTGCAGCTGAAGGATGCAGAGTATTTGAACAGAAAAAGAAATTCCGGAGAACCGCAGGTAGAACCCCTCTACACCGAAGAAGACGTTAAAAGAGTTTTTGAATTGGTCCAGACGGTTAATTTTCACGAATATTTCGAACCCTCGTCGGGACTTACGGCGAAGTTTCTCAGAGCCGGTCATATTTTAGGATCTGCTATGATCCAAATCTCGGAAAAAAGCAGGACTATGCTTTTTTCGGGAGACTTGGGTAGAAAAAATGCTCCTCTGCTTAAAGACCCTGAAAAAGTTGACGACTCGCACGTAAACTTGCTACTCGTGGAGAGCACTTACGGAGGCAAAACGCACAAAGGATATAATGAAGGTATTGAGAGGATTTTTAAGGCTGTAGAAAAAATATGTCAGACTAAAGGAAAGTTAATAATACCAGCATTTTCAGTCGGCAGAACCCAGGATATTGTTTACGCCCTGCACAAGTTGACGGTCGAAAAAAAGATTCCGTTTTTACCCATATACGTAGACAGCCCTCTGTCGACTAATGTAACGGACATTTACAGACAACATTTTTACGAACTCGATGAAGAGACAATGCAGTTGATGAAAGAAGACGGAGACCCTCTCGGCTTTGGCAAATTAAAATACACGAGGACTGTCGAAGAGTCTAAAGAGCTGAACGGAAGAGAAGGTCCGATGGTAATAATCTCAGCGAGCGGAATGTGTGAAGGGGGGAGAATAGTCCACCATCTGAAAAACAATATAGAAGATCCCAGAAATGTTATTTTGATAGTCAGCTTTCAGGCGGTGCACACTCTCGGCAGGAGAATAGCTGAGGGGATGGAAGAGATAAAGATATTCGGAGACACATACAGAGTCAGAGCAGAGGTGATGACGAACAATGAATGGAGCGCTCATGCTGACGGACCGGAACTTGAAGATTTTGTCAGGGAAACCAAAGCGGACAAAACGATACTTGTTCACGGCGAATTAAAGCAGATGGAATTTTTGAAAGCTAAAATTGAAAACATGAATTTGCAGGTTTTGATTGCCGACGAAAATCAAGGTTTTGTGGAAGTTTGAAAACAGGAGATGATATGGAAAATATCAGAAGTAAGTGGGAAAAAATAAACGAGGATTTCATCAATTTCTTGATTTTTGAAAAAGGCGTCAGCCCAAACACCCTCAACGCTTATAAAAACGATATAAGACAGCTTTCAAATTTCTGCATGGACATGATGTTATGCCCTGAAAACGTCAAACACGAGCATTTGATAGATTATTCCGAAAAACTGGTTCAAGCCGGTTTAAAACGAGCTTCGATGAGCAGAAAAGTGTCTTCAATAAACCATTTTTTCAATTTTCTCAAAAACAACGAAATGATTATTCAAAATCCAGTAAAGGAACTGGTTGTCTCAAGAGGGAAAAGATCCCTTCCTGTCCCTTTGAGCATAGAAGATATCGAGAAAATATTCAAGTCTATTGGTGATAAATCGCCTGAGGAAGTAAGGGATAGAGCTATTTTCGAACTGCTCTATTCTTCGGGGTTGAGAGTTTCTGAAATATGCTCTATGACTTTCAACTCACTTCTTTGGGATGAACAGCTGATAAGGATAACCGGAAAGGGGAACAAAGAGCGGCTTATACCTTTCGGAGATTACGCGGCACAAGCGTTGAAAAACTATCTTGAGTTTGCAAGACCGAAACTTCTTAAAGGAAAAAAAGACACCGACAAGGTTTTTCTGAGTTCAAGAGGAAGGTCGATTTCAAGACAGATGATATGGATAAGCCTTAAAAGAGCCGCAAAAGCCGCTGCAATAGGCAAAGATATACACCCCCACACCCTCAGGCATTCGTTTGCCACCCACCTTTTAAAAGGAGGAGCAGACCTGAGAGCAGTTCAAGAATTACTCGGTCATTCTTCTATTAGCACGACTGAAATCTACACCGAACTTGACAGGGATACCTTGAAAGAAGTTATAAAAACCTGCCATCCAAGGGAGAAGATGAATGAATGATTCAGGAGAAGGTCAAGTAAATCCTGAAAAATTTGACGAAATAGCCGACGAAATGTCATCAAGCCTGATCCAGGGTTTTGATCAGGCTCAACAAGAACATTTAATAGAACAAAAAAAGAACAACCTTGAGAAAGAAATCATTGATTTGACTGAAAAAAGAGATCAACTGCTCGCCGAAGTTGATGAGTGGGAAAAGATGGAAGCTTCTTTGTCTGAAAAGTTGAAAAAACTGCAAGAATTCAAGGATTCGGCACAAGAAAATTTTAGGGAAACCCAGAGACTTTCAGAGGAAATTGAAAAACTCCAAAATGAAAAAGAATCTCTCGAAGACGATATCAAAGAATTAAACGGAAAAATCAATTCGGAAGAAAATGAACTTAAAGCGCTTCAGGCAGATCTAAAAGACGTCAGAAAACAAAAAGAAGAAGAGCGCGCTAATTTATACGAAATTGAAAAGCACATTGAGGCTTTATCGCTGAAAGTAATGCAAATTTCCGCTCAACTTGAATCCTTGGACAGAGAAAAAAACGAGAAACAGGAAAAAATCCGCAAAACCTATGAGGAGATTTCCAAGAATGAATCAACCCTGAGCGAAATAGCAGACCGGATAGAAAAGAGCCGTAAGGTCTTAGAAGACAATCAAATGGAATTGGATGGAATAACCCAGCAGAGAGAGAGAGTTATGATCGACATTGACATAGTCAAAAACGAGATTACAGCTCTCGATCAAAAAAAGAAAATTTCAGTTCAAGAAATTTCTGATCTGACCGAACGCTTAGCTGAACTTAAAAATTTTAACGAACAGCATGAAAACAAAATAGCCGAACTCGAAGCTGAGTACGAAAAAATTCAAATGGAAACCAGTTCTATTTCTATGGAAAACGACTATTTGGAAAACGAATTGACCATCAAAAAATCGGAGAAGGACAGAATTGAATCTGAAATATCGCTGAAAAAAGATGAACTCACTGAGTTGGAGTCGAAAATAAATGACCTTGCCCAGGAAAAAGAAAACTTGAGCGAAAGCATCAGCTCGCAAACCCGGATAAATGAAGAATTGGAAAATTCATATAAAGATTTATTTTTTTTGAAGACTGCGGCTGAAGAAGAAATTAAGAATTTATTACAGAAAATCGAATTAAACAAAAAGGAAACCGAAAAATCGGAAATCATTTTCGAAAACTTGCTCCAGGAAATAAGTTTATCGGAAAAAGAGCACAGGGAAAAAGAAGGTCAATACAAAAAGTCTCTTCAGGATTATGAATCTCAAATCGCTGAACTTGAAGATGCGGTCGAAAAGGAAAGAATAAAATACTCTGAGTTGAAAAAAGAAATCGATATTCTCGAAAATGAAAAGCAGGATGCTCAAAACAATATTTCAAAATACGGCGAAAATTTGAAAACTCTTGAGAAGAGCCGTTCAGAAGCCGAAGAAGTTGTAGGAGAGCTGGAAAGGAAGAGATCTGATTTAGAAACCGAGATAGGTGAAAA
>JAFGON010000031.1 GCA_016926475.1 candidate division WOR-3 bacterium
AGGTGGGAATATTCATCGATGGAAGACGCCATTGGCGGAGCGATGGATTTGGTTGGAAATATTTCAAGATGAGAATAATCCAGATAATAACAAAACTCGAAAAAGGCGGAGCTCAACTCACGGTTCTTGAGATAATGAGAAAAAAGAAAAACTCAATGTTGATAACCGGAAAAGATGGGGTTTTACTGCCAGAGGCGCTGAAAAGATTCAAAGGCAGAGTTTTCATCGCTAAAGACCTCGTAAGGAACGTCGATCCAATAAGAGATTTTCTCGCTTTAATACAGATTATGAAGACATTGAATAAACTAAAAAAAGAAAGAAGATGCCTTGTCCATACGAACAGTTCAAAAGCAGGTCTTTTAGGAAGATGGGCAAGTATCGTTCTGAATATTCCATGCGTTCACACCGTTCATGGATGGAGTTTTAATCCTCATCAAAAAAAAATATTTAGAAATTTGGCGATTATTCTGGAGAAGATCACCTCGTATTTCACTTCTCAAATTGTAGTTGTGACGACCCAAGACATCGAAAAAGGGCTTGAATTTAAAATTGGGAAAAAAGAGAAATATTCTCTTGCCAGGGCGGTGACGGATCTTGACCCTTTCAGAATAAGTCCTGTTGAAAACCTGAGAAAGAAACTCGGTTTCCCGGAAAATTGTCCGTTAGTCGGCAGTGTATCTAATTTCAAACCTCAAAAAGCACCTCTCGATTTCATAGAAACAGCAGAAAAAGTAGTCAAGAAGACAGAAAACGTGATCTTTTTCATCGCGGGAGGCGGACCTCTTCTCTCGAAATCCAAAAAACTCGCAAAAACCCTCGGAATAGAAGATAAAATCTTTTTTTTGGGATGGAGGGACGATATTCCCGATTTGATGAGAGTCATGGATGTGTTTTTGCTCGTTTCTCTGTGGGAGGGACTTCCGCAAGTAGTATTACAGGCAATGGCTGCCGGTAAACCCGTAGTCGTCACCGCTGTCGACGGATCAAAAGAAATTGTCATAAACGGTGTAAACGGTTTTTTGGTTCGACCCCAAAACCCTGAAGAAGCGGCTGAGAAAATCTTGAGTTTGATTAACGACGAACATCTCAGAGGTAGAATTGGAAGCCAAGCCTTTAAAACGGTCGAGAGGGGATTTTCGATTCAGGAGATGATGGAAGCTCTAGAAAATGTTTGGATAAAAGCGCAAACTCCCGCGAAAGAAATTAAGAGTTTCCTTTTCTGATGAAAAAAGGGAAAATTCCGTATCAAAAATTGCTCTTGGAACCTTTAACTTGGAGATAATAGTGGCTGATGAGAAAACAGAAAAATATCAGTGTACTCAGTGCGGGTCGACGGATTTTATAAAAGAGGAATTTAACCGCTTGAGATGTTCTCATTGTAAAACACTCTATAAAATAAATTTCGACAGCCGGAAGGAAGGCAAACCGAACGTTGTTATAAAAAAGGGAGCAAACGTCAGTTTCGGAAAAAATGCCAAAGTTTCGATAAAGGGAGGCATGCTTATAGAAGACGGCGCGAAAGTTGAATTTTTAGGAGAATTGGAGTTGATAGAAAAAGGAGATAAAACTTTAATTAAAAAAAATGAAAACAAATTGAATCGGAACTATTGACAGAACAAGATGAAGTTTTCAAAAGAAGGTTTGTTTTGTTGCCGTCTAATTAATTTTTTAAATAGCAAGGGGGAAGCACCGTGAAAACTTTTATAATCTCCTTGTCGATTCTATTTTGGATTAAGATTTCCGCCGTTGATTACCCTGACACATTCAAGTTCGTAGAAGTCCCGGATCCTCTTTCGGGGTCAAATCTGCCGCATCTTTTAATACCGAGACCCTGCCCTTTGGTCGGGGAGACTATTGTTAATTATCATTTCGGAAAAATTCAGGTCAGGTCGACCCAGATCGAAGGCATAAGTGGAAAACATGAATAATCGAGGTTCGACCCTTTCAACACGACAAAATCCGCGATAATTTTGAATCCTCAATCGCTTTGGAATTTGTATTCAATTTCTTCAAGACCTTTCAACAGTCCACAGAACCTTCTGAATTATTGCCCTTTGAGCGAACACAGATGGGACAGGCAGAATATCCAGCTTATCTGGGAGATTGACGAATACAAAATCTTGACTTTTGACGTTGTTACAGGAGTTTTAGATACTGTAATAGATTTCGAAATCGATCCTGCCTTGTCTACTCTCATAAATGCAGGGGACGTCTACAGGATAACTATGAACAACGAAGGGGAAACCTCCAGGGATAAAAGATACTGGGCGTTTATTCTGCAGGGAAATTCTTCGGTCGATTACAGACCGGGATACATTTTTACATGGGACAGAACACTCGATTCCGTTTTGGGTGTCTATGAAGTGTCAGCCCTGGAATCGGATATCGATTGGGCCGGAATGTCATGGCTTGGAAATTATGTGCTGATTGGAGATATGTCGGATAACACGGGAAATCTTGTCGGATTGACGAGTCCGACAAAGAATTCAGCTATTTTCACAGACTTGATTACACAAGGTCTCACGCTGATTTGGGGCTTGATGTTGAAGGCAATGAAGTCATCGTCATGCAGAACAACCGAACGGATTTCATAGACCTGATACCAATTGACACTCTGACTAAGCCTATTCTCGTCTCCGGGGGAAGCTACGCTGGAACAAACAGGACTCCGTTGATGATTCTCTTCTACAACAGCGGCTCGCCCCACGGGCTGAATTCAGGAGTTCATATTTCTTGCAACTACCCTGGTTTCGCAGTTGTCTCGACGACTATAGAGCCTTCTCTTGGGGAACAAAATTGGCTGTACAGGACGATTTCTCTTGTCAGATTAGACGAGCATGACGCCAGGGTTTTTTATCTTTTAAACTTTACAACACGACACAGGAATACTACGAGGAAACACACGCTGCGATTTCCGGCGATAGCGATGTAGCCCCGGGAGTTTATTTTATAACTTTCAATACAGGAATGTACGAAATTACTAAAAAAACGATTTCTTTGATTTGACGCGAAAAACCGATAAAATTACCTAAATTCTGGTTTCAATGGATTTTTGAAATGAGATTATTCTTCTTCTCCTGAAGTGATTGAAAACGAAGAATTTTCTTCGGCCTCGGCTATTCCGTCTTTTTTCCACTCGATTTCCAACTCAATTTTCTCTTTGTCCTTTTTCAATTCAGCTTCGAGTTCAAAACTTACTGTTCCTTCTGGGACAAGGGTGATGATTTCACCATTTTTTTCAATGATCACCTTTCCCGATTTTAGGGAATTGACCAAACTCTCAAGATGCTCCAAAACATTTTGAATTTCTCCCCTGGTCTTGATTTTGATCTCTTTCTTCGACATTTTTTCTCCTTTTTTTAAGCCATTGAAACCAGAATTTTTACTAGATTTTTGGGGTCAATTTTCGGGTAACTCTGTGGAGATACCAGTTGAGTGTCAATGATTTTTACACCCAGTTCTTCAATTTTATTTTTTTCAATTCTAAACGGATAAGACGCGTTTTGAGTGTCCAAAAGCACGAAATTTAAAACTCCGGCCACTCTTTTAGGGCAGATTTTTAAATACTCTGAGATGGTTTTGATCTGACTTAAAAGATCTAAACCCTTCATTTCGGGATCAACGTAAGTGTTTGGGACGTAGATTTTAGTGTTGGGGTTGGCTAAAATCGATTTTCCGACATCAAGAGGCAAGAAATTCGATATCAAGCTGGAATAAAAGCTTCCGAAGGGGTAACATATCAAGTCGGCGCTTTTTATCAGGTTAGAAATATCGGGTTTTATTTTTATTTCAAAGGGTTTCATGCCCTCGGGATCGCTTGAAAGATAAATTCTTTTAATGCGGGATTTGATTTTTGGCGTTTCTTTTCCGGTTATAAGGTGCTGACCGTAAAGAAAAGAGTGGTTTTGGAGTTCTGAGACAATATTTAGTGAATTTTGAACGACAGGTTTGACAATTCCTTTGACCCCGACCAACTTGGTGAATGTATAAAGAGTAGAATCTATGTTCCTGTCGCTGGAAAGATAACCTCCTGCCAAGACAATGTTACCGATGTTGGCTCCCCGGAAATCGAATTTACCAGATGTTTTTTTTAAAAATTTTTTGATGTAGGCCGAAATAATACTTTTCATCGGGTAATCGATGGAGAGAATCAAGTCATGTTCTCCTTCGGACATTTTTATGAGTATGTCTCTTGCGGCAGAGTTTTTAACGTTGCTTGAAAGCCTGTAGCTGAACAACGAGTAGATTCTTTTATTTGATTTTTCGGATGTATCGGCTAAAGCCATCAACCTGTTCCTTAAATCTCCAACTGAGAGAACCCCGAATTCCTTTCGGATTTTTGCAGAACTTCCTCCTGAATCGAACGGCGTTATTAAGTGAATGGAATTATGCGTGTATTTGACAAGGACTTTTGATGTGTCCCTCAGGGAACTGCCTCCGCTGAAAAAAAGAATTTTTGGACCGTATTCAGGAGATTTTTTGTATCTGGCGCACACCCAGGGATCTTTCAATTTCACCCTTTTCCTCAAAATGATTTTTGTTTTCATTTTCAACCTGAAATGGTTTTAAGAAAAAATTCCGAAGCGAAATCGAAGTCCGGTTTGCCGGTTGCTTCAAATACCCGGCTTTTTTCTAAAGTTCTCAAAAAAGATCTGTCTTGATCCGAATGATAATTACCAATATAAAAAAGACCCGGTGGTTTTAGAAATGACGGGTAAAGGTCAGGTCTGTTTTTCAATTCAATTCTTTCGATTTTTGTGTTCTCCGGCGATTTTCTTGACCAATTAAGTATTAGAAGATATTTTAATTTGCTTTCAAGTTTGAACTTTTCTTTTCCGAAAATGTCTTCGATAAACACGTCAAATTTTCTTTCTTCATTCCAAAGACTTTCTCTGTCCATGCTTTTATAATAATCCAACTCGCTTTTTATCAACATTTGCCTTAAATAAGGGTTGTTTACAATAGTACCGGGATTAATTCGGGGATATTTGGCGATTCCGTAGATCAAGGCTTCATCTCCCGCGTCTTTGCATAAAACTCTGTCGTTGCTTATGAAAGCAAGTCCTCTGGATACAAGCTGCAGAGCGAGAGTTGATTTACCTGTGCCTGAGAATCCTGATATGGCAATCCCTTTTCTGAAATGTGAGACAGCGGAAGAATGCAAAAGAATGCTTCCGGATTCGATCATTTTCTGAATAAACCTGTTGTTGATGTAGTTTATTATCTGATTCGAATTGTTCAGACAATCCCCTATAGCAAGGTTGATATTTCCCCCGAAAACGAAAACCATACCGGTTAAAATCTTTCTTACGCATCTGCCGTCAGTTAAATCATGGAATTCTTCTTTGATTTTATTTTTTCCTGGATCCGGTTGCTTTTTCTCGAAATTCAAGTTGAAAAACAATTCTCGGCTGTTGGCGATTTCAATAATTGTCGCCTTATCGCATTGTCGTGAAATAAAATTACTGTAGTATTTTTTTAAAAGGGTTAAAAGGTCTTGCGAATCTGTTTTTATAGAAAATTTCTGACCGCAAAAATTCAGGCAGATGGAATATTTCATCTGAAATTTATCGTTGAATTCTTCTTTAATGGACTCCACTGTCCAATTCAAATTATCCTCCGATTTTGTCAATCACGTATTGGGCGTACATTTTTGCCGCATTAATGTTAAGAGCTTGGAAAAGGCCTTTAAAACCACCGAAAGGAGACGCTTCAAAAACAAGTGGCCCTTCAGGCGTCACTGCGATATCAATGCAAGTGAAATCGAGTTCAAAAAGATCCTGAGCTTTTTTTGCCATGTCGATTATCTCCGAAGAAGGCTCAAATTTTTCATACCTGCCTCCAGAGAGGGTAGTTGTGTTCCATGAATTGTTTGTCCTCACTCTTGCGTAGGATCCAATGAAATTTCCGCCGAGGAAAACCACGCCTATGTCTTTTTGAGGGATTTCAACGAATTTCTGGATGTACATGATTGGATTTCCTTCATTTTGAAAATTCCGGATATTGCTTTCTATTTCGATATCATCATGAAAGATGACTTTCATGCCTCTCGCTTTCGAAGTAAACAATGGTTTGAAAACGGCTTTTTTATAGATTTTCACAGTTTCAAGCGCTTTTTTTGTGTCTTCCGTGATCACTGTAGCAGGAATTGGTATTCCACCTGTTTCTAACCTCAATGTGCCGCTTAGCCTGTCAAAGCAATTCATCATAGAATCAGGTTTTGAAAATATTCGAGTGCCTTTTTGATGTAGATACTTTAAGAGTTCAAGACGTTCTAAAGTATCTGAATTGTATTGAGGGCCGATTTTTTTTACTATTATCGCATCCAGATGGCTCAGGTCTAAATCTTCGCAGGAAAGGCTTCCGGATATGGAATCATAGTGTACCTGCGACATGTCTATAACTTTCCGGAAACCAGTTATTTTTTGGATTTCATCGGCCAAGATTTCAGTTGACCATGCGCCTGGGAGGCCAATAACCGCGATTTGATCTTTGATCATAAGGACAGAATCTCAACAGGGAAAATAAAATCCCCGTTTTTCTGTGAATCTGAAAGTTTCAATTTTTCCAATAAATATCTCGATCTCAGAAGCATCTCCTTCGCGAAGTCTTTTTCCAAAGCGAATCTGGTTGAAGTTATCAGGGATCTTGCTACGCCAATAGAAAGCCTTTGTTCAAACGTAGGGTCGTTTGCAGAACAGGCGAAAATCCTGACCTGTGAAAGAACGAAATTGTTTATTTCGTCGATTCTCGATCTCATCGAATTGTCGAAAATTGGAATTCTGAAATTAGACACCAAAAAAACTGACAAGTCCTGGACATAGTCACCGTATTTTGAACGGAAAAGGTCGACGAAAAATATCCTGTCTTCCGCTTGCCCGTACAAAATGTTGTCGGAATTGAAGTCTCCGTGCAGCAAAACGGAAAATGAGCATGTGAATTTTTTTTCTTCCAGACTCTTAAGTTGCAAAAGTAAGTTTTTTATAGGAATTTGTCTGATGTCGAGAACGCTGAGTTCCAATTCGTCGAATTCCGGATGAGCTCCTATTACGTCGTCAATTCTCGTCAACACTTGATTTATAAAATCAGATTTCGCAGGGGTATCTTTTTTTGTTTCTATCCAGACCGTTTTGATCTTGTCGCAGAGTCTTTTCACGGCTTTTTCAACTGTTTTGTCGTTTTCCGTGAATACCAATTGCTGAAAATTCATGGCGTCCAGATACTGAATCAGGAGGACGGCGTTGTTGTCTTTTTCCATAAAACCAAAGGTTTTAGGGACAAGGTCAGGAAATTTTTCTGACCAGATTTTCAGGTTGTAATCTTCTTTTTGGAGCTTATCCCTGTTCCCTTCTTTGTAAATTATGTTGTCGTTAGAATTTTCTTTTTTATTTGTCTTAATCCTCTCAATACGGCATCCAGATTTCGTCTCGACTCCGATATCTTCAAGAAAGACGATATCACACTTGGTCTTTTCTTTTAACATCGTAAAATCGTAAATTTTGAGCCTGGTTCCCGCAACAGAAGAAATTATAGCCTCTCCAATATTTTGAAAAGCGTCTCCTATCCTTTCAAGGTATCTTATGATTGTGTATAGAGCCAGATACTCTCTTGTCCTGTCCCCTGCTTTTTTGATTTTTTCAACCAATACCGTGAAATCTTCCTTGTACAAACCGTCCAAGATGAGTTCTGTTCGGCAGATTTTGATTGCGTTTTGAGTGTTTTTTGTGAAAAAACTTTTTTCAATAAGATCAATGGAGTTAAAAATCTCGTTGAAATACCTGTCAAAGTCTACATTCTGAAGGATGCTCTTTTCAAAAATATGAGAAGTTTGCTTAGAGATGCTCTCGCATAGATCGCCGATTCTTTCGAGGTTTGAAGCAATTGTATTCAGGGACATAATTGTCATAAGATCAGTTTCTTTAGTGCTTTTGCTTAAAGATGAATAGGCTTTTTTCAAAATTATATTCTTCAGATTGTCAACGTAATTACCGGGGGAAAGAATTCTGGAAGCGTCATTTTCATGCGGTGAAGAAAGGCATTCTTTTGTCGCGACTATCTGTTTTTTGACTTCGATAATCAGAAATTTTAAATTCTCTTCAAGGCTGAACTTCATACTATATGCATGTGTTTATGAACAGCTTGTCGCCTGGTTTATCGGTGTTTTTTTTCCAGCTGAATTTTACTGTCAGTTTGGATTTACCGTCCTTGACTTTCGATTTAATCTCGAGGTTGATCAAACCCTCGGGTTTAAGCAAGATTTCTTCTTTGCCTCTTTTGAAAACAAGTTCTCCTTTTTTGAACCCTTCTGTCAAAGTCGCCAGATGTTTTATTATGGATTCATTGTCGAGAAGAGATTCGTATTTGAAGTCATTTTTCTGAGACATAAAACCCCCCCTGCTAATTTAATCTGTTTGAGTATTCGTCTATAAGCGCGTCTTTATCAGAGCCAATTTCTTTTAATTTTTTTTGAATTTCTTTTGCGTACCATGCCGGTTGAAAGCCGACTTCTCTGTATAGTTTTTCTGGATCTCGAAGGTCTGAAGATTTGATTTTCTCACCTAAATGAGTGTCGTCGCCCATTGTGGCGAGAATTGGCTTTTTGTTCAAACCGGAATTTTTCTTTTTGATTACCGATATCAAAAATTCTGTAAACTCTCGGGACTGTGGGTTCCATATTTCGTAACCGTCGACGTCATAGTCGGCCAGAAGGATAGGCCAGAACTGTTCTGGATGCGGTACTATTACACAGCCTCCAAGTTTTCTGGTCTCTTCGATTATTTCCTGAACCCTGAAAAAATATCCTGTGTTGAAATTTTTTTTGACCTTTCTTTTCACTGCGCTCAGCAAAAGAAGGCTCTTGTTGATTAAGTTTATGGGGTAAGAATCTTTCTGAGCGATTATGAAATTTGACAGAAGCTTGTTTTTTTTTGAATCAGGGGGCAATTGGAATTCTTGCATCATTTTTTTGACTTTGAGAACCTGTTTTGAAACGAAATAAACAGTATCGGTATCTGTTCCGGTCTCTTTTGACGCTTCGTTTAAAAGGGCTGATTTTCTTGAATTCAATATGGAATCTATGAATTTATTTAATTGACTCGACCTGTAGTTGAAAGTGTGAGACAACATGTCTCTTAAAACACTGTAATTATCGAGCTTTGCATTCTTGAAGTGGAGTAGGAGCTGAACTTTTTTGTTGAATTCTTTCGCAAAGCAGTCGACTTCGACCCCTGAAAAATCGTCATAACTAAGTATCTGGTTGTGCTGGGTGGGGATTATCAACTCTTTTATCTTGTTGGGAAACATTTTTTGGATTCTTTTTTTTGCGATTTCTATCGGGACATTTTCCGGATGCCAGTGTATTGCCAGTACAGATCTCGTGTCTGTATATATCACAGGCGGGTTGATTATCTTTTCGATTTCTTCAGGTAAAAGCTCGAAGCGAATTATGTTTTGAAAAATTTCTATGTCTCTTTGTGTTAATTCATCATCGTTTTTTGCTGTTTTCATCAGTATCATAGAGCTCTCCTTTTTCATAAATAAAACCAGCTGTTTTTAAACGGAGAATTAAGTTTGTATTAAAGGAGTGTTAACGACAACATTTCTTTAAAATCAATATTTCTGTAGTTTCACCATAACTTCTCCAGGTAAAAGGAAGTGGTGGAATTTAAAATAACAACTTTTTTTTTGGTTTGAAAAATGTTTTAATCCATGAGCTTTAATAATAAGGATGAATATGAGAAAAACTTTGACTATATTTTCAGGAGAAATTTAATGGCTGATGTGTATTATCACAGAATATCTAACAATATAACAGATGGATTTATATCCTATATCTCACGTAAACTACTTGAAAAGATCGTATCTTCTGAGAATATCCAATTTTCGAAAAAAGTCCCCCTCAAAGTCCATTTCGGAGAAAAGGGAAACGCCACTTACAACAAACCTGCTTTCTATTCAGGTGTGATAGACTTTTTAAAGTCTAAGGGTTTAGAGACATGCTATATTGAGACAAACGTCCTGTACAGGGGAGAGAGGACGAGAAGAGACACCCACATACAACTCGCCCTCAAACACGGATTCAATCAGATCCCGGTGGTAATAGCCGACGGTGAAAAGGGGGAAGATTGGACAGAAATTCAAATCGGCAAAAAACGTTTCGATAAATGTAAAATCGGCAAAGAGTATTCAAAATACGATCAGTTTATAGTTTTGAGCCATTTTAAAGGTCACGTTTTAGCAGGATTCGGGGGAGCAATAAAAAATCTCGCCATGGGCTTCGCCTCAAGAGGAGGAAAGCTCGCTCAGCACTCCGGTTCTGTCCCCTGGCTCAATTTTTTCGAGTGTAAAAAGTGCGGGGTCTGTGCGCAAAACTGTCCTGAAAACGCTATCGTAATCGGTCTGTTCCCGAGAGTGAAAAGAAATAAATGCGTGGGTTGCGCCTCTTGTATAGCCGTTTGCCCGACTGGCGCGATGAAGATAAATTGGCTGAGTTCGACAGGAAGAAAATTTCTGGAAAATATGGCAGAATACGCCCTCGCGGCTCAACTCGGAAAAAAAATGATTTTTTTCAATTATGTCATCAACGTGACAAAACTTTGTGATTGCGTCTCAAAACCGCTAAAAAAAATAGCCGATGACGTAGGTGTTTTGGTTTCCACAGACCCGGTTGCGATAGACCAGGCAAGCCTCGATCTTCTGGAAAAGAGAAATGGGAGAAAAGTGTTCCGCAGGGGCAGGTATATACTGGGCTACGCCGAAGAGGTTGGTCTCGGAAAAAGAGAATACGAATTAAAAGACATCTCCTGAAAATTTAACCCAAAAACAGCTTCGAATATGAATTCAGGTTATTTCTGATGTTCAAAAACAGAAACCGAAGCTGGCGCCAACGAAGGGCACAAAATTGTTCTGGTTGAAAAGAGGCGTGAAGCCGACTCTCAAAAATTTACCGTTTTTGGGTTGATACCTGTATCCCAGAACACCTGTCCCGAGGACAATTGTTTTGGATGTTTCGATTTCTTCTCCGAAGAAATAATCCGTCCCATCGATTTCTATGTGCGTTGGAACTGCGCCCAGACCCAATTCGAGGCTGTGGTTTCCCTTCCCCGTAAGATAACTCGCCGTTAAAGGGAAAGACTGAAATTTGATCCAGCCGTCGATAAAGAGGAAGAAAGACGACATGCTCCAATTTGAGTATCCTGCTCTCAACGCCAAAGGCCTTATTGGTCTGAAATCGTAGTTGATCGAGTAAAAAATACCGGGGCCAAACAATTCAAAATAGACTGCGTTTTTCGAGAAAGGTTTTGCGGTCTGGGAAAGCAGAGTTCCCGACAAGATGGCAAAAACAAGAAAAGCAAGTGTAAGTTTCTTCATATAATCTCCAATCGCTTTAGAAATTAAGCCGAATTTCAAAACAGGCAGTTTTACTGCCGTAAAACAATTTTAACACGCAATGCGAAATAGTAAAGTTTTTTTGACTAAAAGTTCTAATATATAAGCATGGGATAAGAGTTTACAAATTTTTGGGAAAGGAAAGTTGATTAATATGGTATAATAACACTAATAAAATGAACTCTGACCGAGAAAATAAATGAATGAATATTTTGCGCTCCGACATGACGACGGCAAAAAGATATGCAAATGGTATGAAGTCTGCCCCATGAAAAGGTTTTATGAAAAGGGTAAACTCGACGGGAAATGGATTTTGTCATACTGCAAAGGAAGCTGGGGAAAATGCGTCCGTTACCAAATGGAAGAAAATGGAGAATACCATCCGGACTCCATGTTGCCCGACGGAACCATTGACGAAAACCTGATATAAAAAGAAAGAGGAAAAAATCCCACTGTTCATTATGACCATGTTTTTTGGAGGAAATCTTACTTGGGGTATACTCCAGGATTTTTGTCTGAACCTAGGGTTTGAGTGTAATTCCCCTTCAGAAGGTATAGTGATAATTTCTGTTTACGACAACTATTCATGCGACCCGGATTTGAGAACTTCATGGGGTTTTTCGACCATTGTCAGCACGGGAGAAGAATTGATTCTCTTCGACACAGGCGGAGATTCCCAGACGCTTCTCTTCAACATGATGAAAGTGGGAGTAAATCCTGGGTCTGTGACGAAGGTGTTTATATCACACATACACAGAGACCACATGGGCGGACTTGAAGGATTTTTGGATGCAAACAATAAAGTCACTGTCTATATTCCCTGTTCTTTTCCCGCAGAAATCAAAGAAATGATAACCAAAAAAGAGGCTCAATACATCGAAGTATCAGACCCTCAGGAAATATCAGACGGCGTTTTCACGACGGGAGTTCTTCCGGGTGATCCCTGTGAACAGTCGTTAATTATAGAAACAAGCCGAGGATCAATAATAATAACAGGTTGCGCTCATCCCGGAATTGTGGACATAGTCACCAAAGCCATTGAGATGACTGGGAACAAGCCCTTTTTGGTCTTGGGAGGGTTTCATTCTCCCCCTCTGGAAACCGTTCAAAGGTTCAGGGATATGGGGGTAAAAAAAGTCGCCCCCTCCCATTGTTCAGGGGATCGGATAAGGGATGCCTTCAGAGAAGAATACGGAGAACACTTCATAGAGTACGGTGTGGGAAAAATAATTCATTTATAGACAATAACGCGTATAATGTTTCTGAGGTTTTAAACAAATTAAAAAGGGAGGCAAAATGAGGTTTTTTTGTATTTTTGCTGGATTTTTTTCCGCAGCCAGCCTTTTCGCTGGAAACGGCGGATGGAACCATGGCCTTGAAACGAGGTTTGCGAATATAGTCAGCGTAAGCGAGGACTGCGACAATGTCGATCTTTTGCCGGCACGGCATTCTACAACGGGTCAGGTTTTGCCTGATAAAGATATTGAGATGGCTTCAAGCCCTTCCAGATACGCCCCGTTGTGGGGAAACGATCTGCTCGTATCGAACGGGTGGAACCTTGCCTCAAGAAGCAAAATAGCGTTCGACTACGGAAATGACAACTGCATCTACGCCGCCGCCATCCATGCGACGAGCACACCTACCGATTCGATAGTGTTTTTGAAATCTACTGATCTGGGACACACGTGGACACCATTTTTTGCACTGACAAACTATGCTGATTTTCTCCTGATGCAGGATTTCAGTTTCAGGGTCGACAGGAACGCTGTGTCAAACCCCAACATTTATATAGCTCTCACCGACTCCAATTACACCGAAAACCAGAGGGAGATGTGGTTTTTTATTCTCGACCAGTCGTCTTTAAATCTCATTCCCGTTTTTTTCGACCCCGACACTTCGTCTTATTTTGTTTCGCCGACGAACGTCGCGATGGACATCACGGACGATGCGACTCCGCAGATCTGGATTACCTACAACAGAATAACTACGGCGGTTGGTTGGACGAGTGTATTTTCGACTGACGGAGGGTCGTCCTGGGCAATACAAAATCACTCTGCATCATCTGGAGGCGGAGGGTGCGACGTTTGTGTGGGGCCTGACGATTACGTTTACATAACAACCGTATACACTGAAAGCAATTACGCACTGAGGATGAACAGAAGACAGTTTTCTGCATACGGGGATTATTTATACGTATCTCCGACGACATCCGAGGAGAGATATTTTCCTTCTGTCGCTTCCCACATGGAGGCTGCGTACGGTTCAAACGTCGTTCACGTTCTCTATCAGACAGGCAGTGGATCGGCTTCGAGAATAAAGAACTCGTACTCGACGGACGGCGGCACAAACTGGGCGCTGGACAATTCCTGGTCTCCGATAGGTGACGTCTATGCCGTCAGGCCTTTTGTCAGGTGCGGTTGGAACTGCGACCAGTTTATTGGCTTAGCGGCGAGGATGGACACGGATTCTCTTGCGACGGCATGGTCGTCTGATCAGACCTGGGGCAGCGCGGCATACGTAAATGATTACCAGATAACTGGTGAAATAACCGCCCGTGGTTTTGTCGTCGACTCGACTGGAAGACAAGTGATATACAGGGAATTTGGCTCTGACAACCTCTGGTACGACAGGTATGACATGACACTCGGTGTGGAGGAAGAAGTTCAGGGAACCGCGCAAATCATGAAGATTTCTGTTAAAGGTAAAAATATCGAAATCAATTTCAGTCTGAATGCCGAGCAAAAAGTCAGAATAGACTTGTACGACGTGACAGGAAGAAACGTCTTGAATATCTGCGACAGAGTTTTTCCCCAGGGAGAACATCATCTGGATTATGAAATGGGCTACCTTTCTGGTCCATACATAGTCAACTTCTCCCGTGGAAGCTTAACAACTTCAGAGAAAATTATTTTGTTCTGATTCAAAACATGCTACGCGGCTCCATCAAGGGAGCCGCGTAAATACAAAAATAATCCCTTTAGATCTTGTTTGAGAAAAATTAAAATTACTCTATTTCTCTCTCCATCCTCACCATTTCATATTGGAGCTTGAAGCCTGCTTTTTGGCACGCCCTGGCTATGTCTTCATCTGGAAAAGTCAGAATAAGCTCGTCTTTCGTCGAACTCAGATAGGAACCGATCGAATCTATCACAGAAGGCAAATCGAGGTGAGGTTCAAGAAGTATGAAAGGGGAACAACCTGGCAGGTCCGCTACCAGGCGGGTTATGCCTTTGATCGTCGATTCTCCTTCGACAAACAAAAGTGCGAATTTCCGGGGAGGAGAATGCTGTTCAACTATGTAATCCCACTCTGAAGGTAAAATTGCCCTGAGGGTTTCGCTCAGGTCTCCGATGGATAGAACCCTTGTCCGAGGTTTCTTGTCTTCGGATGCGGTTCTTCGGTGAAGGGGAGCGATGTACTGGAATAGGTCTCCGACTTCTTCAAAGTCGTGTTTTTTGTAAAGCTCAAGAGCCGCTTCGTTGCTCTTCTCGACTGCGAGGGTGATTTTGGAAAAAGACATTTTCTTGCTTGAGTTCAGAGCAATCTCAACGAGCCTGCTCGCTATGCCTTTTCTACGATACCTTCCTATTACGGCGATTCTATGAATGTGGGCTGATTCCTTGAAACTTACATGAGAGTAGGCGGCAAGTTTGCCGTCGAGCCTGACGGTCCAGAATTTGTCCTTGAGGTATTCTTCAAAAACACCTCGTGAAACAACAGGTTCTCTTGGAAAACATTCGCGGTCTACAGCTAAAAATTCTTCATATTTTATTTCTGAACCGAGAGCGATTTCAAATCTCAGCATGAATTGATCCAGTTTTTATCATGGGCGTTTTCATAGTCAATGAATTGTAATACAATCTATGGTTTTCTTCCACCTATAAAGACTCCACCGATAAAAGCCGAAGGGGTATATTAAATCAAAATTATGAAATAATCTCAGAGGCTTGGGAGTATAACCCAATAAAAAGGAGGAAAAATGAAAAGACTGCTCGCCGCTGTTATCGCGATTTGGGCGATAGCTTCCTGCAAGAACCCACAATTGGCGGGTGACAGAACCGTCAGGGTTGAAAGCCCTGCAATTGAAGTCGTCTTTGTCCTGGACGCTACCGGGAGCATGACAGGCCTGATTGAGGGTGCAAAACAAAAAATCTGGTCGATAGCAAATGAAATTCTCGAAGGTGATCCCGTTCCAGATGTCAGAATAGGACTTGTTGTATACAGAGACAGAGGGGATGAGTTCATAGTCAAAAAATACGATATAACGGACGACATAGATAAAATTTACGTCGACCTGACATCTGTGAGAGCTGACGGAGGAGGGGATTTTGAAGAAGATGTCAACCAGGCTCTTTCATGGGCTGTGGACAGCATGTCTTGGTCGGATTCGGAGAATGTTTTGAGGCTTGTGTTTCTCGTAGGCGACGCTCCTCCTCATATGGACTACAACGAAAAGGAATACAGAGAAATCTGCAAGGACGCTCTCGAGAATGAAATTATAATCAACACGGTGAGATGCGGCACGGAAGAAAACACGCGCAAGGTTTGGGAAGAGATTGCGCATCTTGCCGAAGGAACCTATACTTCGATAGGATACGAGGCGTCACAGACTATAGCGACGCCTTACGACGAAGAGATAGCGGGTCTAAGCAGAGATTTGTACGGCACCGTTCTGATCTACGGAAAAACAGATGATGTCTCCATGGCAGAAGCCACTCTCGGAGCAAGCGAGGAGATAGCGGCTGGCTCTCCTTCTACCGCTGCCGACAGAGCTGTTTTTGCTTATTCGAAAGCTTCTTCCGGTTATGGGTTTGTGTCGGGAGATTTGGTCAGCGAAATTATTGAAGGAAATATTGATTTAAACGAAGTCGAAGAAGATGAAATGCCTGATCTTTTAAAAGATATGTCTATGGATCAAAGGGTCGCTTACATCGACAGCCTTAGAGTTGAAAGGGATAAAATCACGCAGAGGATGGCAGAATTGACCAGAATGAGAGATGATTATATCATGGAAAATTCCGGTGAAGTAAAGGATGCTTTCGACATCTTTGTCGTGGAGACATTGAAGAAACAAGCCGAAATAATCGGCGTCAGTTATTGAGGTGAAAAATGAAAATGTTTTTATTGCTCATACTCTCCCTTTTCGCTTCGTTGTTAAAAGCGGACGGTTTCATCATAGTACCCCCGGAACCGTATCTACCGAATCCGATTCAGGTAGAAGTAAAGTATCATCATGTGGACATTGAGCTGGATCACCAGTTCGCCCAGGTTCACATCGACCAGGAATTTTACAATCCTAACAACCGGGAAGTGGAAGGAAGATACATCTTTCCGATACCTGAAGAGGCTGCTGTATCGGATTTTGTACTGTGGATAGAAGGGGAAAAAGTTCATGGTGAAATCAAAGACGCCGAAGAAGCCATGCGGATATACCAGGATATCGTCCTGAGAATGATAGATCCGGCGATTCTCAGATATGCCGGTCAGGATATGTTTGAGGCGAGAATATACCCTTTTCCCGCAAAAGGGTCAAGAAGGTCCGAGCTCGATTACCAGCAACTCGTCAGAAAGGACGGAAATCTATACAGGTTTATTTACCCTCTTTCTACCGAGAGGTTCTCTTCAAAAAACCTTGAAAGCGCGGTCATAAGGATAGACCTTGAAACCGACAAACCTATCAAAAACATCTATTCTCCTTCCCATCTGATAGACGTCAGCTACATAGATTCGAAACACGCAGAGATTACATGGGAAGAAAGGGACGTTAAACCAGACAAGGATTTCATACTCTATTATTCTTTGAACGAAGAAGAAGTGGACCTGTCGGTGATAACATATAAACCCAAAAGAGGAGACGACGGATATTTTATTCTTCTCGGCTCGGTGGGAAGCGGTGAAGTTCAAGCTACCCCCAAAGACATAGTTTTCGTAGTCGACCGTTCAGGATCGATGAGGGGCGAGAGGATTGAAATGGTAATTGACGCTTTAGAATACTGCGTTGACAACCTAAACCCCGATGACAGGTTCAACATTATAACCTTTTCATCGAGGACAGAAACACTTTTCGAAGACCTTTCGAGAGCTTCAAGGGTCAACGTCGGCGACGCAGAAGATTTTATAGAGGACATAGTCGCAAGAGGAGGCACAAATATCGGGAGTGCGTTGGACCTGGCATTCGATCAGGATTTCAACGGTGACAGGCCATCTTTCATAGTTTTTTTGACTGACGGGTATCCGACAGTTGGCGAGATGGACTTGGGTAAAATTGTAGAGAAAGTCGAAGGTTTCGACGATGCCAAAATGTTCGTCTTCGGGATAGGCAAGGACGAAATCAACGCGATCTTGCTCGACGCGATGTCCGAAGCCGGCAGAGGACTCGTGGAATACGTAAAAGACGGCGATACTCTGGACGTCATAATAAGCTCTTTCTACGACAAGATTTCCCATCCTGTCTTGACAGACATATCAGTCAACTTTGGAACGGCAGGCGCTTACGATATCGTTCCACGGACTCTGCCCGATATTTTTGAAGGTCAACAGCTCATCATTACCGGAAGATACAGAAACGGAGGGGATTCGAGGATTTATCTGACGGGAGAAAGAGGCGGCGACAAGCAGGAATTCATTTTCACAGCGGATTTCACCGAATACGACAGGGACCTCGATTTTATCGGCCGCTACTGGGCGATGAGACAGGTAGGAACGCTTCTCAGGGAAATCAGGTTGAACGGTGAAAATCCCGAACTTGTGAGCGACATAAAAGCTATAGCCCTTGAGTTCGGAATTGTCACGCCCTACACTTCCTACCTTGTCACCGAGACAGAAGAAATGCTCGCCGGAGGAGATTTTGACGACATCAGGACCATGTCCTCTGAAGAGCTGATGAGAGACGGTTCGCTTGCTCCCGCAATGGGCGAAAAAAGCGCCTCCGGTGGTTTCGCGGTGGATGTCTCGAGCACAATAGACAGAATGGCAGAGGGGCGGGTTCAGGAAGTCGTGCACAACCCCGTTATAAATTACATAAACGGAGTTACATTCGTTAAAGAAGGCAATGTGTGGAGGCAAAACGGTTATGAAGGCCAGACAGTTGAAAAAATAGTTTTTGGAAGCGATGAATTCTTCAAACTTCTGTCTGAAAGTCCTGAGGCAGGTGATTTCATGTCTCTTGGAGACGTGATTTTCAAAATTGGTGACGCCTGGTTTGAGCTGACACGCTGATCAGGCGGAAACGATCATAGAAAGGCGGTCCCCGGACCGCCTTTTTTTATTTTCATCACAATGATTTGAGTATATCATTATTGCATCTGCGGAAAATGATCCGCCGTCACTTCCTTTGGGAAAGGAACAGATGGAAGACATCGGCGATATCGAAAAAAATCTCGAATCCTGTTCAGACGACGATGAAAGAGTTTCTGTTCTCCTTGAAATGTCCGAAAAATGGCGAAATAAAAACATCGAAAAATCGTTATTTTTCTCTGAAAAGGCTCTGTCAATTGCAGAGAATAACGGCGACAAAAGGCAGATTGCCAAATCTGTTTTTTACGTGGGCACAGGAAAGGCTCTTTGCGGAAAACTCCGAGAATCCGTGATCTTGTTTGAAAAAGCCCTCGAAATCGCCGAAGAGATAGGCGATGAGGGGCTTAAAGCGTCTTTGTGTAGTAGTGTCGGCCTGAACAGGTATTACCTGGGAGACTACGCCTTAGCACTTGAAAAACTCGAGAAAGCCGTGACATTTTCGAAAGAAACCGGAAATGAAATTGTCTTAGCTCAGGCTTTGAGCAACCTCGCTCTTGTTTACGATAAAATCGGAAAGCCTGAAAAATCGCTGGAACTGCTTCTGGAGAGCTTGCGGATTGAAGAAAGCCTGGAAAAGAATTTCGTAAAAATTGCCGATACACTCGGCAATATCGGCACAATATACAAAAGTATATCTGACATTGAAAAAGCTTTTGAGTTCTACGAAAAAAGCCTGATTCTATATATAAGAGCGAGAGATAAAAAGGGGATGGCGGGGGCAATGTCAAACATGGCGAGTGTTTTCGAAGAAAAAGGAAGTGTTGAAAAGGCTCAGAAGTATTACTCAAAAGCGTTGAAATTAGCCCGTGAAGTTGACCACAGGGAATTTGAATCTAAAATACTCAACAACCTGGGTTTTCTTTTTTTCAATAAGAAAATTTTCGCAAAATCGCTCGAATATTATTACGAAGCTTTGAAAATAGCCGAAGAAACTTCAAACAAGAGCTCTGAAGCGAACTATCTTAACAACATTGCCAACGTTTTCAAGGAAACCGGTGAAATCGAGAAAGCCAGAAGCCATGCCGAAAAGGCATTGTCAATTGCAGAGGAAATATCGGACGTGAGACTTGAATCCGAAATACTCAAAAATCTGTCTGCTCTCTTGAACGATAAAGGAGACCACAGAAGGGCTTACGAGTTGTTGAAAAAAGCCGTTCAAATCAGCGATTCTCTTTACGAGGATAGTATCGCAAAAAAGATAACGGACCTTGAAATCAGATTTGAGGTGGAAAAAAGGGAAAGGGAGGCAGAAATTGCCGGAACGAGAGCGGAAATATTCAGGTTGAAAAATACCGAACTGAATGAATTGCTTGTTAACCTCGAAATTGAAAAAAGCAAAACAGAATCACTTCTGGAGGTCGTCCTGCCCAGAGAGGTTATTGAAGACCTGAAGAAAGGAAAGATGGCAGGATACCGGAAATTTGAAGGGGTTACAGTGTTTTATTCAGATATAGCGGAATTTACCCGTATCTCTTCGGAGTTGACCCCGGATGTGCTGATCGATGAACTGAACGATATGTTTTCCGCTTTCGACCTGATCCTTGAAAAACACGGAATAGAAAGGATCATGACGATCGGAGACGCCTGCCTTGCAGCATCGGGTCTGTTCGGTGAAAATCAATTCGACCCAGGCAGGATCGTCGCCGCCGCCGTAGAATGCCAAAAATACACAGCCGAAAGAAACAACCAGGCACGAATACCGTGGTTAGTCAGAATAGGGATCCACACGGGTGGAGTATTGGGCGGAGTCATGGGAGGCAAGAGGTATATCTTCGACATCATGGGTGAGGGTGTGGATGTAGCCAAATTCATTGAAACTTCGGTTGAGCCGTCCGAGATAGGTCTGTCGGAGAAAACCGTGTCGTACTTAAAAGACATTTACACCTTTTCGGAGCCTGAGACGTTGGATATTCCAGGATACGAAAAAGTAAAAGTTATGACTATAGTGAACGAGTATACATGAACAGCTCGCGGAAAACGGAAGATTTAGTCCACCATCACCTAAAAGAAGCCAAAAGTAATTGCAGATCGGATCCGGATAAAACGCTGATGCATGCGTTGGAGGCGTTGAAGCTTTCTTTGAAAAAGCCTGCCGGCGTTGAAAAAATAACCGCTCTCAATTTAGTCGGTATGGGTCTGGCGTTAAAACTCGAATATTTAAAAGCTTTGAAATGTTTTAAAAAAGCGCTTGAAGAAAACGATAAGCACGGAGACAGGAAAAGATCGTGTTCTATATGCAACAACATAGGACTGGCTCTTGTAGACTCCTTCAAATACGAAGAAGCTTTCGTTTACTTCGAAAAGGCAAGGGAAACAGCCCATGAAATGGGACTGAAAAAACAGCTTGCGATTGTATACCAGAACATTGCCCGGTTGTTTCTTGTTTCCGGAGATTATGACCAAGCGATACAATTCCTTTTTAAAGGACTTGACCAGGCAGAAAATGATTTTGCTTTAGTAGCGGAGATAAGAGTCAGCATCGGAGAATTGTATTTCAGGATGAAGGACTGGAAGAAAGCGTTGGAGTTTCATAGTGCAGCACTCGATGTTTTCGAAAGAACCGGCGATGCGATAGGAACCGCCGGGCAATACAACAATTTGGCTCTCGTTTTTGAAGCCCAAGGAAAAGAGCGACAGGCAATAGAACATTTACAAAAAGCCCTTGAAATGGCAGAAGAAATTAAACACTTGGAATTCATTTCCATAATGACGACGAACATGGCTAGGCTTTATTCAAAGACAGGAGACGATGAAAACGAAAAAATGTTTCTAGAGAGAACTTTGAGAGAAAACGAGGAATTGAACAACACTGAAAATCTGGCTGTAATCCACAGAAGCTTCGGCGATTATTACCTGAAAACGGGTGATTTAACTAAAGCCCTTGATAGTTATAGCTTATCTCGCGAAATGTCCATGATGGTCCGGAATAAGTCAACACTGATGGACAGCGAGAAATCCCTTGCGGATTACTATTCAGCCGTCGAGGATTTCGGTATGGCGTATATTCATTTGGATAAATATATGTCGTTAAAATCCGAGCTTTTTCAGGAGAAAATAACAGAAAAAGTACGTGAAACGCAGGTAAGGTTCCTCGTCGAGCGAAAACAAAAAGATATTGAACAAGCTAAAGCGGAAGCAAATTTTTTTGAGCAGAAAAACAAAGAACTCGAATCTGCCAGACATAAATTTGAAACCGAGAAAGCTAAATCCGACTCGCTTGTCTTAAGCATATTACCCTCTGTCGTCGCTTACGAGCTCAAGGAGAAGGGTGAGTTTAAACCGAGAATATACGACGAAGTTACGGTATGCATGATCGAGTTTCCGGAATTGGCAAAATTGCTGAAAAAAGAGGATTTTTCTTCCGTTCTCGAAGAACTTAACGGCATCTACTCGGTATTTGACATGAAGTTTGATCTGATGAACTGTGAAAAGATTAAAACATTCGAAAACAAGTACATAGCCGTAAGCGGAATGCCTTTGCCGGATGAAAACCATACTTTCAACATGGTGCGAGTCGCTGTAGAAAACGCAAGATACATGAAGGATAGAGCCCAAAGAGGAGGATTTAATTGGGCGGTTAAAGCCGGTATTCATTCGGGAAAAGTTATAGGGGGAATTGTCGGCAAGAGGAAATACCTCTACGACATATTCGGAGATACCGTAAACAAGGCGGCGAGAATTCTGGAGGCCTCGGGACCCGATAGAATAAGTCTGTCCGAGACGGCATTTTTCCGTGTTAAAAACAACGTCAAATCATTTGAGGTGGCTGAAAAAAGCTTGAAGGGAATTGGAAGAACAAAAATATACTCTTTTAGCGAGTCCGACTGGTATGAATGAAGAAAAAAACAATAGTCCGGGTGTCGAAAGAATGCTTGACACAGCCACTTCAAAACTCGACGAAGACCCGATCTTGGCTCTTGAGATTGCGGAAAAAGCCCTAAAGGAAGCCCGGATACAGAATTTAACTGACGCTGAAAAAATGGCTCTCCGAATGCGCGCGAGAATTTTGGCTAGGATAGGTAATTACAGCAAAGCGATTGAACGTTATGAGGAAAACAGCATCCTTTTCAAGGACGACAAAAAGGTTCTGTCGGAAACTTACAAAGACATAGGTCTGGTCCTTTACTATGTTAGCGATTATGACAGAGCTTTGAAGGAACTCGACAAATCGATGAAATTAGCCCAAGAACTTGGCGATGCAACCATTGTAGCTCAGGTCAACAACAACAAAGGAATCGTGCTTACCGCGCTGGGAAGATACGATGAATCTATTGCAATGCTCGAACTATCTCTTGCCCAGAAAAACGGCATTCGAAACTATCCCGAAGTGAGTATCGCAAACACTTTAGCCAGCATAGGCGATTTGTATGACAAAAAGAATGAAATTTACAAGGCGTTCGACTATTTTGAAAAAGCCCTCAGATTGTACAGGAAAAACAAACCCGGAGTGGCGGCTCAACTTTGCAACATAGGTAATTGTCTGAAAAGCATCGGTAAGAAAGACGAAGCTGTAAAACATTACGAAGAGGCGCTGGAGATTGTTCGAACGATTAAGCACAGGGAATTCGAGGCGAACATTCTTTACAACCTGGCAAACGCAATCGCAGTACTCGGTGATATAAAAAAGGCTAAGAAGTGTTTTGGGGAATCACTGAAGATAAACAACGAACTTGGAGATCCGCAAGCCGTGGCGAATATCAAGCTTGAATTTTCATCGATTAAGACAAAGGAGAGAAAATTTGACGAATCTATTTCTCTTTTGAAGGAAGCTCAAGAGATTGCAGAAAAAATCCGGGAATCTCCGCTTTCAATGAAGATATGCGAAGAACTTGCTAATGTGTACGAAATGAAAAAAGATTACTAAAGATCTCTGGAATATTACAGGAAATACAAAAACATCAAAGAACGTATCCGAGGCCGACCATCATAGAAGTTGTCTTGTTTTTCTGGTCGATCAAAAAAGGAAGTTCATTTTCTTGATCATGAACGGGTTTCAGGCCCAGGGTGTGCCTTATGTCTATTGAAAGGATCCATTTTCTGAAATCGAGGACGACGATATCCATCTGAGCTCCGATGGTCAATCCGAAATCAGAAGATTTCACTTTGCCGTTGAGGAGATACTCTATGTCTTCGGTGACGGGATGTGTTCCGATAGGAAAATTGCTGACTCCGCCGGCAAAAAACGAATAATAAGGTCCGGCGAGAAGGTTGTATTTCAGTGTGCCCCTGTCTAAGATCTTTAATTTAACCAGCAGAGGGCATTCGATATAATAAATGCACACTGATTTTTTGTATTTCGTAAAACCGATAAGGTAAGTGTTCTCTTTGCCTTTTGAAGTGAAGTTGAATTCAGGCTGAAAAGACAAAAAATCGTTTACCGTTATGTTGACAAAAGAACCGACGTAAAAACCACGTCTCGTTCCGTCATCGCTGAGCTGTCCTCCATAAAGACTCGAGACGTTTAAGCCAGTCTTGATTCCGGTTATTATCCCAGCCCAAGTAAAATTCGCTGAAAAAGCAAAGAAAATAAATAATGACAATGTTTTTTTCATTTTTTTTATAGTCAAGGAATTAGGAGATATTAACAGCAAAACCTGGGAATGTAAAACTGAATTTAGTTTAATTTAGAGTCAAGCTCATTGTAGTTGATGTTTTTGATCTCGAAAGCTCTTCTCCATGGAATTTTCTCTTTTTTTCAACCGAAAAACCCAAACTCTTGTAGAGTTTTATCGCTCTTGTCAGCTTTTCGTCAGTCAGCAGAAAAATTATCTTCCCGTTTCTCTCCTTAACCTTCTTTATTGCTTCTGCAACGAGTTTTTTCCCCGCTTGTCTGTTCTGTTTTTTTTCTGTGACAGCAAGTTTTGAAAGCTCGTATTCATCTTTTGAAATTTCTGAAACAGCGCATGTCCCTACTATTTCTCCATTGATAAGCGCGAAAAGAATGAATCCGTTTTTTGACAAAATATACTTTTCTGGATTGTTTAGTATTTCCTCGTCGTATTTTTCAATTTCGAAAAATTTGGCGAGCCATTCATAGTTGAAATCCCTGAAATACTTTTTTAACTCAGATGTGTATTCTATTATCGCCACTGCATCGTATTGAATTTTCTTTATATTTGATATGACTCTTTCCGCCATTCCTTTCTTTTGGAGTGATTTTTCCATTTTCAGAAGAGCTTCTATAAAATCACAGTCGACCTCATCGAAAAGTTCGAGAACGGCGTTTTCAAAAGCTTTCCATAATGGTTCGAGAACTGGTATAAGAGTTCTGCCTTTATCGGATAGCTTTATTAAATGTTTTCTGGCGTCGTATTCATCTTTCAAGGAAATCACCATGCCCTTTTTTGCCATAGATCGCACAATTTTAATCACGTTCGGGTGAGTGAAATGGAGAGAATTGGATATGTCTGTAATCGATAGAGGGCCGTCGGATTTGTAAAGTGCGTAAAAAACAGGAAACCATTTGGTTTTGAATTGGATACCCTGATTTCTATAGACCATCTCGCCATCTTTTACAAGTATGTCGAGAAATCTTTTTGTTCTGCTCGCTATTGCTGAAGGTCCCA
>JAFGON010000032.1 GCA_016926475.1 candidate division WOR-3 bacterium
GCACATTCTCAACGGATGCAGTTTCGGCCCGCAATGCAAGCTCAGCGGAGAAATCTCTAACTCAATAATTCTGGGTTATTCCAACAAGCAGCACTACGGCTTCCTCGGGAGTTCATACATCGGCGAGTGGGTCAATTTTGGAGCCGGAACCACAAATTCGAATTTAAAGAACAACTATTCCGAAATAACTCTGTATTTCAACGAAAAGAGACATTGCACCGGCCTCAAATTTTTAGGCGTGCTCTGCGGGGACCACGTAAAAACCGCTGTCGGCACGATGTTAAACACGGGTACAATTATTGGAGTCGGTGCCAATATATTCAAACCTGGGTTGACGGACAAGTACATACCTTCATTTTCCTGGGGTCCCGGAGAAAAATACTCTTTTGATAAATTCTTGAAAACAGCCCGAATCGTAATGGAGAGAAGAGAAAAGTCTATGCCCCAATCATCCGAAGAATTGCTGGAATCAATTTTCCAAAAATCATGATACATCTCATAGCCGTTGTTTTTGTTTTGAATATTGAGGGCTTTGATCCTGACAGAAGGGCATCGGAGTGGATAAGAGAAGGTTTTTCTTCCCCTCTTTCTCAAGACATCATGGAAAAAACGACACTTTTGGGAGATGGAAGAAACATAATACTGTTTTCAACTTTTATGACCCTCGGCGACAAAAAACTAAGAAGGTGCGGGGAAATGTCGCTGATGTCTTTCGGCTTTTCAGGAGCGCTCGTCAGCGCGGTAAAAATATCGGTTTCAAGACGGAGACCGGACGGGGGAGACCATTCTTTCCCTTCCGGGCACACCTCAAACGCTTTTTCCACGGCGACTATCATATCCTGCGAATACCCTCAATATCGAGCTCAAGCTTTCTTCCTCGCCAGCGCCGTGGGTCTTTCGAGGATTGCCCTGAACAGGCACTGGACATCCGACGTCATCGCCGGAGCCTGCCTTGGAATCGCTTCGGGATTTCTCGTGGAGAAGATATATACTTGGGTTTCAGAGAGATAAAAAACATCAAAATATTCCCTTTCATACAAATCACAAGACCTTTAAATCTGCTCATAGTAGAATCCGCGGTGTACCTCGGTTTTTTCATCAGCTCAGGATCATATAGAGTTTCTTTGAAAGACATACTTCTGTTCCTTCCAATATCACTCAGCGCCGCAGCAGGTTACTGTCTGAACGACCTTACCGATTTGGAAGAAGACAGGTTAAACAGACCAAATAGAGTTCTCGTAAAAAAAATCATTTCAAAAAAAACCTGCGTTATATTTCTATCTGCCCTTGTTTTAATCTCATTATCGGTTTCTTTATTCAAACCGATTTTGCTTTTGACCAACATTCTCATACTTTTTTTTGTGCTTATTTACGATTTCTATTTAAAGAAAACTCCTTTAGCCGGCAACGTGCTGACGTCCTGCCTTGGCTCTTCTCCAGTGCTATGGGGTTCTCTGGTTCCTCAAAAGACAGATCTTTCGCCGGCTCTATGTGTATTTTTTCTCGCTTTTTTACTACATCTAAACCGTGAAACGGTAAAGGACATCGAGGATTACAAAGGTGATTTGGCGGCGGGAAAAAACACAACGGCGGTTTTTTTAGGTTTGAAATATTCCCGTTTTCTTGTCGTTATCTTTCATTTTATTCTGTTTGCATGTGCTATTCTGGTTTTCATAAAACTTTTTGGCTTTAGCCCAAAAACCTTCGTCTTTTCTTCACCACTATTTTTTTTCATCTTTACGAGTTTAGTATCTTCAATAAAATCAAAATTTACTCTTTCATCCCTTTTTTTGAGACTTTCTATGGCGTCGGCAGTAGCCTGTCTTTTCTTTTTGTTTTCATAAAAAAAAAGAGCCGGTATTCACCGGCCCCTTTACAGAAGTTATTTTGACATCAATAACCAAACCACTCTAAAACTTTATCGTAAACTGATGCAATCGGTTCTAAAGTAGTTTCATTTCTCTGAAGCGATTTCCCTGAAAATCCGAATGAAGCTGACTTAACACCAAGAGATGGGTTGTTGTAGAGAACTGCGCAAGGAGTTTCATCCCATGGTCTTAAACCGTCCCAATTATATAGTACAGTTATATTAGGATCTGATGATGGAAAATTTTCACATAAGAAACCTGCAATTTTATTGGGAGGAAACCCATTTGCTGGATCAAATACAAGATTTACATTCGGAAATCCGAGCCCAGTAGCATATTGAGTGACTGTTGCACCACTAAAAGCTTGTACTGTATCACAGTTTGTATAAACTGAAAGGCCCATAAGATCATGTATCAAATAACCTGCTATGCCATCAAGGTTTAAAACAGGTTGAGCAGAGATCATCCAAGGTCCAAAAGTCCAGATTTTACCTCCGACATTGATATAATCCAGCAACTCAATTGTATCTTTAACAAATCCAGGATCAGATTTCGACATATCATCCCTTATATAAATAACAAGGGAAAGATCTTTAAGGCTGTCTTTCGATATGACACCAGACGATCTATTGTAATACCTGAAAGTAGTCCCTGGTCTTATCATTGAAAAAAGGTTCTCATACCATGCTCTTTGACCATAGGTATATGTTGTTGAAAAAAGAACTCCAATTGCACCGGAAGAAACGTCTGTATTGATAGTTCTAAAGGCAATAGAATCTATATTACTTTCAACATGGGAAGCATTCCTACCTTGTAAATATAACGTATGAAAACCGCCTTGTAAATTCACATTCAACACGCTATCGTTGATAACAATAAATGAATCCCCTTCGGTGACAGGATTCATATCGGTCCATTGAGACCATTCATAATTATCTATTTTGAACCTATATCCTATTGGGGTGTTGGATTGCGAATTGAGGGTATCGACCCTGTTCCACCAGATTTCAAGACCCTGCCATAATGGGTTTGTTTGATGAACGTAAAACATTACAGCTGTATCTAAAGGACTCCAAAATACTGGGATACTATTTCTATAATAACGCAAAATACCGGATGAGCCATCTGGAGCGGATATTTCTACTACTGGTTTCTCGCTGATCACATCCCATCCTCTAATTGCGGGAGTTGGATCTTCAAGACCCTCTTCGTCAACAGAACGAACATAGAAAAAACCCTTGAAATTCCAAATTTCGTGAAATTTGTAAGTTGTATCTGAACCAGCGATTATAGTGTCGATGACAGTGTCGATAACTATAAGCGAGTCAGGGACATCGTCGACTGTCAGTTTCATCGTGTCGCTCGATGCGAATACGGAATCCCATCCGGTTATGGTCGAAGAATTGACAGAATCTCCGGAAAAGAAAATTTCGTAATAAGCGACAACTCCGTCTTCGTCAACTCCGTACCAGTAAACGAGGGAAACAGCATTTATTGTATCGTTTCCAGGCGGGACGTTGACCAAAAAAGTCTGCGGCGCTTTGTTTGTGTTTATGTTGCCTGTCGGAGCTGTCGAACATCCCAGCCAAAGTCCGGCGGTTATCGCCGCCAGCATCAGAATTAAAGCAATAGATATTTTTCTCATTTTCCCCCCTCGATTACGGAGCCTCGAAATAATAAATCGAGGTGCTAAGAGATATACCCGCAGCGGCTTGGTATTGCGAAGAGATTTTCACGTAGCCTCTGCTGCCGGAAGGAGTGTTTCTCGAAAACCTCAATTCATAGATATTGTTTTCGATTCCTCTTATTTCATCCATAATTCCCCACACAACTCCTGATGTCAGCAAATACTGGTAATAACCGTTGGTCTGGAGAGAGAGTGTTTCGATGTTGGCAGTGTCAGGGGTGTCGCCGAAAGTCAGGAAGTACAGGGGTATTCCAGCCGTATTAGCGGCGTCGATGACTGCTTGCCGGTCCGTTGGATCTTCGTTGTTGAGTCCGTCGCCCAGCACTACAATACCCTTGTTGCCGCCTTGCCCTTGAAGTTCGGAAATAGCCCTGTTGATGGCTCTGAATGTGGCGCTCCTTCCGTTGTAAGTCGGAAAATCAGCCCCCGCTTCGAGAAGAGCTATGGACTTTGTGAAATCAGTCAAAAGGGTGTCATAGCTGTGGAAGCCAATAATTGCGATCGAATCGCTGGGTTGTTTCCAATTTATAAAGCGTTTCAAATACGCGATGATATTAGCATCGTAAGATGTCACCGACGAAGACATGCTTCTGACAAGTGCTATGGAATTGTAGTTTTGAACACCCGAATTGAGGACATCCATAGTGAAATCGTTGTAGAAAATATTGTTCGTGTCAACCGATCCGTCGGTTTTATAGTACATTTCCTGCACGGTGAAGTTGGCTTTGTTCAGATTCTGTACAGGTATGTTTTCCTGACTTCTAACGCAAACTCTGACAACGACATCTCCACCCAAAAACTCAATGCCGAGAATCGAGGATGTTATAGCCGTCGTGGAGCTGTCATCCCGGTTGATGTAAGGCGGTTCATCCGGTGGCTGATCGATTACGCTTTTAGAGCAACCTCCGAAAACAGCCGAAAGCAAGACAAATAAAGCCAGAACCGTGAACAGCTTCTTTCTGTTAAGTTTCATCTGTTCCTCCGTATTAGTAAACATATCTGAATTTTGGCAGACGCTGGTAAGCCCAATGGAAGTATATAACAGCCGATTCGAGATCGCTCGTGGGAGGAGAAGTAATTATACTGTCAACCATGATTTTAGCGTACCTTCCTGAAGCGCTTTGCATCCAAACAATATCTTCATCCACCACTGGAGATTCATATAGCAGTTGATCTCCCATCGGGGCGATACGAAGATTGGCAAACGCAGTATCGCTGCCCACGTTCAGAACACCCGCCTGCTGTCCCCCTGAAAAAGGAGGCATAAAGGCTGATAAAATCTCTGTGAAAGCAAGAGCAGTATCGGTCACAATTGTTGTGTCGTTTGTAAGAGTGTCTATAGTGTAAACCAACGTGTCAATTCTGTTCAAAGAATCGCAGGGGTCGTAAAAATAAACTTCGGCAACGGTGTGGAGAGAGCTGTCTCCAAATCCGATGGTTTGAAAGTTTTCATCATTCCAAAAAGCGGCAAAACTGCCATCAAGGCCGTATGCTACGAGGCAAGATGATCCGGATAAAGCAATTGAGGAAGTCTGCCCTACAGTGTCTGTCTCCCAGACATTTCCGTCTGCTTGTTTTGAATACAAGACCGTGTATGTTCCCAGTTGTTCTGCTTGGGCTAAAGTCCAATTGTTGTTGAACGCAGTGTCGCCTCCAGAAACTTCATAGGAAGGGAACGTAGTGTCAACTATTGTATTTGACGAGCCATCTCTTAAAATGACCCTGTATCTTCTGGCAGTGGTGATGATATCCCATGTAAGTTTAACGCCGAGACCGTCTGTCGTTGTGCCCTGGGCGTTGAAATGATAATCGACCGTAACGACACCTTCATATCGCTTTCCTTCGTCGAGAGGAATTGTCGAACATCCGACAAATATTAACAACACAAGGAAAACGGCAGAGAGTATAAACCCCGTTTTTCTTACCATCAGCTTCCCTCCTTCCTAAAAGGCAAAATATATGTTTTGAAGCTCAAATTCATTTAATAAATAAAATTATCAGCAGATATATATAAAGTCAACTGAAATTTGACCTTTAAAACGACCGTTTAACCGGTGTTTATGAAATCTCTTGTTGTTCAATTCTATTCTGTGTGTTAAAACAGCAGAATGAAAATCAGCCTTGTCATACCTGTATTCAACGAATCACTGATTTTGGACAGGACAATTTCATGCGCGTCCGAATTTTTAGAAGCTTTTCCGGGCTCCGAAGCCGTATTCGTCGACGACGGCAGTTCAGACGGCACCTGTGAATTCCTCAGAAAAAAGTGCCCGGGAAAATTCTTTTCATTCAAAATAATAGCACACGAAAAAAATCAGGGTCAACACAGCGCCGTAATCACCGGAATGAAGAATTCTAAAGGAGATCTTATTCTCACGTCAGACGCCGATCTCCAGACTCCACTAGAAAACTTTCACTTTCTTATTCAATCCATGACAACCAAGGACAAGATAACCTCTGCTATTCGCAAAAAAAGGTCTGATCCTTTCATCCGAAGACTGTTCAGTTTCATCCTAAATGTTCAACTCTCATTGCGTTTCAAAAAAAAGATCGTGGATATCGGTTCCATGTTTAAATGCTACAAAAGAGAAGTTGTTGAAGAAATAATTCAGCACTCCGACAAAAACACATTTGTACCTGTTCTCGCACTTCAGTTGGGGTATTCAATAAAAGAAATACAAGTAGTTCAGGCAAAACCGATAAGAAAATCCCGTTACAGCACACCGAGACTGGTTTGGCTTTATCTGAAATTATCCCTAGAAACCGGAGTTTTCTGGCATATTTTACTTTTTGTACTCGCTGTTGTCTTCTCAATTATCATCTATGCTGCTTTAGTTCTATTATGAGTAAAAAATACATATATAGTTGTTATTTGTTTATTAAACACTATATATTCCTTTTAACAACATTTTCATACAGCAGGAGTTGATATGACAATACCAAGAAAAAGCCTCCGAATTTTGACCTTCGCCCTTTTGCTTTCGGTCAACCTGACTTTTTTGCTGACAACAATGGCGAAGGGTCTCACTTTTATTGATTCCGGAGAGCTGGCTTCCTGCGGTTTCCTCTATGGAGTTCCCCACCCTACCGGTTATCCCCTGTATTCAATTCTTATCAGACCTTTTATCGCTTTTATGTCTCTTTTCAAATTTGAACCCGTTTTTATATCGAATCTTTTCTCCGTTGTATGCGTTTCTATCGCCGGCGCTCTGATAGCATACAGCCTGCAAAAAAAAACCGGTTTTTTCCCAGCTCTTGCCTCTAATATCTTTCTCGTCTTTCATCCCGTTGTATGGGATTTTGCCACCGAAACGGAAGTCTACGCCCTGACCCTGCTTCTGCTCGCGGTTCTGATTTCCCTGCTGTTTGAAATTTCGGAAAAAATTCAAAGAGCAAATTTTTACATATTGGTCTCTTACGTATGCGGGCTTGCCCTGGGAAACCATTTGATGATAAGCGGACTCTCTGTTCCCCTGTTATTGGTCTCTATTTTCGAACTAAGGAAGACAAACAGGTTTTTGCCTTTAATTTCCATTTTAGCTTTCACAGCAGGTCTGAGCCTTTATGCTTCGATGTACCTACGGTCGCATCTATCCCCGGTTCTCGACTGGGGTGGAGTTTCGAGAAATTTTCAGTTTTTTTTCAACCATGTCACGGGAAAACAATACCAGGTCTGGATGTTTTCAAAGGGCGCATACGGTTTTCTCAGACAGCTCCTCATGCTGCTCAAGCATATTTTTGTCACACCCTTTTTTCCGCTGTACCTTTTTACAATTCCTGGCGCTGTTTTTATATATAAAAAAAACAAACCCCTGTTCGTCCTTTTGATTTCAATGTTTCTTTTGAACCTGCTCTATTCTTCTTCTTACAGCATCCCGGATATTTCGAGTTACACCTCCCCTTCAATTGTGGTTCTCTCATTGTTTTGTTCTTTCGGCGTGTATTGGGTGCTTTCTAAAAAACAAATGTTTTTCTTCTCGGCTGTCGTGTCCATTCTTTTCATATATCCTATCTTCGACGGATTCAGAAAATTCGACAAGAGCGATTTGTTTCTCGCTGAAGACTATGCTCTATCAATCATTTCTTTTCTTCCTGAATCCTCGGTGTATTTGGTAAACAGTCCCGGCGCACTATCCTGGGAACAGGTTTCACCGATTACATATCTTCAATCGGTAAAAAATCATAGAAAAGACGTTCTGGTAATAGACAAGGAACTTCTCCGCCGTTCATGGTATGTCGAAGGCCTCAACAGAAACAACGAAGAACTTTCCCAATTTTGGGAAAAGGAATATTCAGATTTCCTGCCATTGCTTAAACAGTGGGAACTCGGCGATGACGAGAACGTCACCAAGCTTCAAGAATCATTTGAAAATTTACTTCTCTCTATTTACGGATACGGAAAGCGCAGAGGAGGATTCTTCTTATCAAACCCACCTTCAGGACCTTTCACGGGTATCCCCGACAGGGATCTTTCAAAACTCTCAGAAATCGTATTTCTGCCCTATGGATTTTTTTTCACCGACGACAGCACTCTTTCCGACGAAGAAGCATGGCAGAAAATATACATCAGACCAGTCCCCGAAAATCTAGTGAATCACGATAGGGTTTTGATGATATTGGGCGATGTAAAACAAGGCGCCTGGAAAAGAATTTACAGGATCAATTTGGAAGACGGGGGGTACTTCACCCAAAGGGCTCTCCCCTATCTCGAGTTCATACTCTCAATTGATCCTGAAGACACCTTGGCCGAGGGAATAATCAACCGTTTTTTTTAACGGTGGAAGACCTGGCGATTTTGCTTTTCAGCCTTGAAGCTTTGTTTCTATGATAGACGTTTTTTTTCGCCGCTATGTCTATAACCGAATAAGCTTTTGAAAGACTTTCTTTTTTATCTTCAGCCCCTTCGGATGACTTTACTTTTTTGGCAATAGTCTTGACCTGGCTTTTAATAGACCTGTTTCTGAGATTGTTTCTCTTGTTCTGTTTCAACCTTTTCTTCTGCGAAACGTGACTTGGCAAAATACCTCCTTATAAAATTTGAAATTGCGACTATTATAATTAAATTTTATTTTTTGTCAAACTTTTAAAGTAGTTTATCTCAGATTCTTGCAATTCCCTGAAACCACCCATGGGCAACTTTCCCAAAACCACAACACCATGACGAGTTCTCTTGAGATTAACGACGTCTGCAGAAAAATAACCGAGCATTCTTCTTATCTGCCTTTTGAAGCCTGTTTTGAGAGTAATAGTCAAAAACTTTCTGTATTGCTTCACCTTTTCGAATTTCATGAGTTTTCCGTCCACCAAAATACCTTCAAGGCAGGCATCTATTTCACTTCTCGAAAGGGGTCGTTGCGTAGAAACTTCATACTCCTTTTCGCACCCAAACGAAGGGTGCGAGGCTCTGTGGATAAAATCCCCATCGTCGCTTATCAGAAGCAACCCTTCACTGTCTTGGTCAAGTCTTCCCGCCCATTTCCATAGAATTCCATGAGGTAGAAGTTTGAAAACACTTTTTCCTCCACCAGAATGAGAACAGACGTATTCCTTGGGTTTGTAAAAAGCTCCGTAGGAAAATTTCCCTTTCTTGGGTTTTATCGGGACTCCGCCTGTCGGCAAAACGCTGTCGTTTTCACTAACCTCCTGTCCCAAAAAAGCCTTTTTGCCGTTGACGAAAATTCTACCTTCGGATATTATTTTATCAGCTTTCCTTCTACTCGGTGCAAAACCATTTTCGACGAGAAAACGATTCAATCTCAACTAATTTATCTCTCTTAAAATACAAAAAGGGGTCATCTGAGCACCTTGACCCATGGGGTTGTCCAGCATTGCCAGTGAAAGCCTCTCCCTGTCTACGCCCGTTGAAGCTCCTATAACCCAACTCCCCCCAATGTCGTTTATGTCCATGATTGCTACTTCAATTTTAAAAATTTCAGAAAATAACCCAGCGTTTCCTTCGGGGTCGTGAGGCCCTTTGATCACGGTTCTGTGGTAGGGTTCAACTGGAGAAGTGAAAGCGGCATCTATTGTCGCCGCTTGTTTTCCCGCCACTTTGTAGAACATTCCCTTTTTCCCGAAAGGTTTTGTCAGCCCCCCCGCAATCGCCGCGGAAAGAATTTTTAATATTCCGGCTTCGTCTATTGCGCACTGCATACTCGTAGGACTTCTCAAACCGACGCCGTAGGGAACTTTCCCCACAAATCTCCACAATACTTTAGCAAAGATTCCAACTTTTATCTTGTCGACGGGAATAGCCCTGCCTTGAGTTATAGCCAATACGCTCTCGGCTATGACAAGACAGTCACCGCTCTTTAAATGCCTGGCTACATACCTTTCAATGACCTTTTCCATCGGACACATGTCTGTTATGAGGTCTGTTTTTATCAGATATCTCTCATAGCCAATACGGGGCTTTATCCTAATCATGTCAGACTCGCAGCTTTTCAGGCTTCTTCCCCAACCTCAGCCATAGGCGGTAAATCAGAGAGGGAATTCAACTGGAAAAACCTTAAAAACTCTCTTGTGGTGGCGTATAATACCGGTTTTCCAGGCGAATCCGCCCTGCCGACGGCGTGGATAAGGTCTCTTTCGAGTAAAGTCTTCATGGGGCTGTCGGAGCTGACTCCTCTTATCCTTTCTATTTCAGCTTTCGTGACAGGTTGTTTATACGCGACGACAGCGAGAGTTTCCAGGGCGGACTGTGTCAACCTAGACTCTCTGGACTTGTCGAGTTTAGACACCAGATCAGCGTATTGCGGACGTGTGTATATCTGATACCCTCCGGCTACTTCAAGTATGTGAAAAGACCTTCCATTTGAGTCATAGAGTTCGTTCAGGATTTTTATGCATTCTTTAATATCCCTGATCTGAGATCCTTCCACGAGATTTTTTATCTTTTCAGCTCCTATGGGAAGGTCGGATGTCATAAGTATCGCCTCAACCTTCATTGCCAATTCAGACAGTTTTTCTCCTTCGTTTTCTTCCAAAGTCACCTCCATAAGTTGAACTTACAATTAATACCCATGGGCCAACGTGTCAATAAAAAAAACTCTTCTTCATTGGTTTTCTTCATACCAGCACAATTTCTGTGCGGAAATAATGTTTGAGAAATCCGAAAAACAAAATTTTAACTCAGATTGCAC
>JAFGON010000033.1 GCA_016926475.1 candidate division WOR-3 bacterium
AATTGATGAAAACAGGATCAGAGCCCTGTTTGAGAATTTTTAAAAGAGCATCGGGGCTATTTGATAAAAACCCAAAAAAGGAATCATGAATGTGTAAGAAAAATTGCCAAGGGAAAAAACCGAAGGATGCGCCAAAGAGCAGCTAAAATAATGCCACGATGGTAACTCCAGGCATCCCTGTGAAACAAAGGGGTGCTGCGAGAAAAAAAAGTGTAAAAATACTCAAATGGATAGAAATGTAAAAATAGCGGCTGATGATCTTATAAAATATAACCCCTCCGCAATAATTGCGGCGAGCCCCGAGGGAAAGATAGTTTATGCAAATCTGGCTTTCATTAAACTAACAGGATACAGCAAAGATGAGATGTTAAAAAAAACAAGACTTACTGCTTTACTTCCTGAAAAAAATATCAACTCTATCATCAAAACCAATACAAAAACCTTAGAAAGTAATATCCCTGCACAGTTAGTATCCCTTGTAAAAAAAGACGGAAAAACAGAGGAGTGCATTGCTGAAATATCCTTTTCTGAGTTTAAAAAAAAGAAAACAACATTTTTTTTATTCAGCAAAATAAATGATGTCGACGAAATAATATTTAAAAGTGTCGAAACACGCCGAAAACGCGGTGAAGGTTCTTACGAAGTTTTCAGAGAACTGGTCAGAAAAATCAACCCTCCTCTTCTGAAAATCGAGACGCATTTCAAGACCATGACTTTAGAAAGAAAATATTCTGAGCCGGAATTCAAGGATGCTTTTAACGCCGTAGACGAGGCTATAAAAACGGTCAACAGAAAAATAAGATATCTTTTTTCAATCGGAAATTTCAGTTCAGACTGTTATGACATTCTGGATTTAGCTGAAATTGCTGACGAGTTGAGGGTATATTACAAAAATATCTATAAGAAAGTATTGATAAAGATATTTATAAAGAAGAAACCTGTAAAAATCAGAGGTGTAAAAGAGCTGATGATGACAGCTGTCAGAAATATCTGCGACAATTCAATCGAAGCCATGAAAGCCGAAGGTGTAATTGAAATAACTATATCGTCAGGGAAAAAGAGTGTTTATTTAGGCATCAAAGATACAGGCGGCGGAATCAGGGAAGATGTTTTTGCAAATCTTTTCAATTCTATAACGACCAAAAAAAAAGGATTCGGTTTAGGACTCAAGGACAGTCTTGAAATAGCCCAATTATTTTCAGGGGAACTGTCTGCAGAAAACTTTCCGGGCGAAGGAGCGCTCTTTAACTTCAATTTTCCGTCAATCGAAAATGTTTCGTGATTGTTAGTATGATGAAGAGCTGATAAAATAGTTTTGAAATGAGAAAAAGGCTTGATCTCGTATTGGCAGACGATGATATTAATTACGCCAAATATACATCAAAAAACATAGCCGAAAGGCTTAAAATATCCGTCAAGTTCGTTTGCAGGGTAGAAGATGCCCTGAAGCTCATAAAAGCTGAAAATCCGAGGCTGGCACTTATCGACATAGTGTTCGAAAACGATATGCGTTTTCCAACCGGGCTTCACATTGTAGAAAAAATTTCTTCTCTTGTCGACACAGACTTCGTCATTCTTACTGGCTCTGACTCTATCGAACAGGTATTTAGAGCAGGTCAGCTCGCCGTTAAAAGTGTCGTCAGAAAATCCGCAGATATCACGTTTCTCTTGTCTGTCATCAGGGAACTCATTGATAAATCAATCGAAAGAGAAAAAAACCAGGGATCTTTCGCCCTTCCCAGATTTATAGGAATATCTGAAAAGATGTCGTGGATAAGAAAACAGATAGAAACAGCCGGAAAGAGCGACCTTCCTGTATTGATAACTGGCGAGACAGGCGTCGGTAAAGACGTAACGGCGAGGTTGATACACCTCAACGGCAGCAGAAAAGAAAAGCCATTCATGGTCTTCGACGCGGGGTCTGTTGAGACGTCTCTTGTTTCAAAGGAACTTTTTGGTAACGTCAAAAACGCTTTTACAGGTGCTGAAACCGCAACTCCGGGTATTTTCAAAGAAGCGGACAAGGGGACTCTTTTTATTGACGAAATAGGCAATATGTCCCCGGAAATTCAGAAATATCTTCTCAGGGCCCTGAATAAACCACAGAAAATTAGACCCGTGGGTTCATCCATCGAGATAGGAGTTGACGTGAGGGTAATTCTTGCGACGAACAAAGATATAAAAGGTCTTTGCAGGGATGGATGTTTTAGGAACGACCTCTACGCGAGGATTGACAATCCGCTGAGAATCAACATTCCCCCATTGAGGGAAAGGAGAGATGATGTTCCGGCATTGTTCGAACATTTCTTGAGAAATAGAGCGGCATCCGGAATGAAAACGCCTAAGTTTTCAAAAGATGCGAAAGATTTTTTATACAGGATCTATGCCTGGCCGATGAACGTGAGAGAAGTGGATCAGTTCGTTGGCGGAATGGGAGAAAAAACGGAAGACAATCGAGAATTTGATCTCGATACGGTTCTGGAAAATCTTCAGATATTGAAAAGTGAAAGAGTTTCAGAGGACAAAACCGAGGTGAACGAAGGAAAATCTTTTGAATTTTTCAGGGACATGACGTTAAAAATGGCGAAAGAAGAAATGGAGTTTCAATCCTTGAAACACCATCTGGAAAAAAACGGCTACAAAACAGGCCTTGCAGCCAAGAGTCTCGGCATATCGAGGACGCACCTTTTCAGATTGATGAAAAAGCACTCAAAAAAACTCGGTATTACAGAAGACAAAATGCAGGATTTCTGACAGGGGAAAGACCAGTCGGAAAAATCACGGATTTGACAAAAAAAACATTTTTAGACTCAACTTCTACTGCTATAGTCCTCACTGATTCAGAGGGCAAAATCCTCCTGGTCAATCCGGCTTGTGAAAGGCTTTACGGAATAGAAAAAAACAGTATTGAAGGGCAAAATATTGAATTTTTTTTCTGTGACAGCTCTGAAGCTTTGGTTTCTGCAATATATAGCCAAATATCTTTAACAGGGGAATACTCGGATCTCTTGACTCACAGAAAAAAAGGAGGGGAAGAATTTTACGCGCTGATGCAGGGCTCGAGGGCTGAAATTTCAGAAAAAGCCTTTTCCGGAGTCGTTTTTTCAATCCATGATCTTACAGATTTACTGAAATACCGATTTGAAGTCACAACTGCCAGAGACGAAAAAATTGTTCTTCAGAGAAAAGAATGGCAGAAAACCGCGAGAAAAATCATACATGACATAAAAACACCAATCGCCACCGTGGGTTCAGTACTCAATGCGATTCATTTCAAATTAGATAAAAAAGACAAATTTTTTTTTGAGGAATCGCTTTCGGATCTTATAGAAATCGAAAAAACGCTAAAATCGCTTTTATCCGGTGGATAAAAACAGCATCTGAAACATACCGTTTATTCCCTTGAAGATATTTCAGAGTTAACCCAGCGGACACTTGATTATTGTGCCAGCAGAGACAAAAGTCTTTAATGTATGGTATTTATTGTCTGTGAAGAATATTTGTGATGCCGATTGTTTTACTTTTTTTCAGTTTCGTTGAATTTTAGAAAAACGCATGAAATATTTACAAGAATATTCTTGTTAGGTTAATGTCTTAAAAAAAGCAGCGCCGTTTATGCGGAGCTGCCCTGACTTTTAATAGACGAGTATTTTTCCGTGTTCGGAAAATATGGACGTCTCAAATGTGTAGATATAGACCCCTCCCTTTTCAAATTGATGCGTGATCCTGTGGTATCCCTGAAGATACCTGCCCGAGACTGGAGTGGAAACCAACCTCCCTGAAACGTCATAAATATTTATCCGGACATCGTCTTCCCGTGGAAGTTCGAAATATATACTAATATTGTTGCCGTCTGCAGCGTTGACACTGATAAACGGATTATCAGGAGGATCTTGGGTTATTACATTTTCCTCCACGGCGACACCATCTGAGTTCGTCCTTATCAAGTAAAGGTCTTCAACTCCGTAACCGAAGGACTTGGTATATCCAACGACTATGAAGCCTCCGTCTGAAAGCTGTTTTACCGAATACCCGAGATCGTCTGCTGAACCTCCGAAAGTCTTTGAGAAAACAGTTGATCCGGATGAATTTACCTTGAACAGCCACACGTCCTTCCCGCCGTTGCCGTAAGATGCTGTATGCCCTGCAATTATATACCCTCCGTCTGAGGTCTTTTGAACTTCTTCGAAAAAATCATCCTGATAGTTGCCGTATGCATAGCCCCAGGTCATGTCTCCAGAACTGTTTGTTTTGAGGAGGACTGCGTCGAAATCGCTGTTTAAGTAGTAACCGGCCACGATGTATCCTCCGTCTGATGTCTGTAAAACCGAGTTGGCTATATCGCTGTTGCTCCCCAACTCGATTTCTTTATCCCACGAAATACACAAAGAAGCGTCGAATTTAACGAGCCACATTTCATAATCGCCGTAATTTTCATCGTAACCGCATGTGATGTATCCTCCGTCTGATGTCTGTTTGAGGTCGAATGCAGTATTGTTTTCCTGATCGCCGAATCTGTTGGAAAATATTGTGTCTCCGTTATTGTTAATTTTTACTATGTATAAATCCACATTTTGTGTCGCAATTTCAGACCATCCGGTTATGACATAATTTCCATCCGTGCACTGAACAATAGAATAACCTGAGTTCTCCATACCCGTAGACCAATACAGCTTATCCCATACCACATCACCGGAGCCGTTCGTTTTTACCACCCAGAAGTCCGAAACATTGCTTGAGAACACGCTGATTCCAATCATCATATAACCGCCGTCACTGGATTGAATCACCTGCTGAAAATTATCATTTCTGTTGTTTTCGTCATACGCTTTTGACCAAATAAGGTTTCCCGAACTGTTTACTTTAATCAGGTAACCATCGTTTTCGGTTTTTCCTGCCGCGATAAAATTTCCGTCACTGCACTGAATAACTGAAAATCCACTTTCTGCTCCTCCTCCGCCAAACGTTCTTGTCCATCCGCAATAAAGAGCTGTTGCAGGTGCGAGAAAAGCTGAAAAGAGAATAAAAACTCTTTTTGCTTTTGACATCGTCTCCTCCTTTGTTGGTTTGATTTCACTGTATCTATAGCAACAACCTAGCCAAATCATATGTCGCTTATTAGCGGGATTTGTAAATTAAGGTAAGGAAAATTGAATTTTTTGTAGCAAAAAAGTTACAGAATTTAGACAAAAATGGAACATTTTGTGGATTTTCTTGAGCAATCAGCACATAATCTTACTGTATGTTTATTAGAGACAAAGAACTGACAAGAATCAAGAATATATCGAATAAATTTAGAAATAAAGAGAAGTTTGGAGGAATAGTCTATCTATACGGCCCAGCCGGGATGGGAAAGGCTTTTCTATTGAACAAATTTTGTGATGATGAGAAGGACTTTTTCAACATCTGCTACATGCAAACCGACAATGTTTTGAAAAAGGATATGAATCCTTTCGTTTTTTTCTTCGAAAATTTCTTCGAACAGGACATTTTGAAGACAGAAAGAGAAAGAAAAGAAAGTTATGAAAGAATTTACACTGGTTTTTTGGATTCTCTATCGGAAAAAAATGATACAGTCATTATTAACGAGATAAAAAGAATAAAATCAATTCTCGCTGGACTTATTGGGATTTACTATAATAATTCTCTGTTCGAATCTCTGACGCCTAAAGATAAGTATATTTCGATAAAAATTGCTGTAAAAGAATTTTTCAAAGCCCTGAGCCTTCTGAAGCCTGTGATAATTGTTCTGGAAAATGTCCAATGGCTTGATCAAGAATCCTTGAATTTTTTCCGTATATTTTTCAGGAATATTGAAAGATTCCCGATTTTGATTATAGCGTCAGGCGAATCTGAACAGAGCAATGTTTTGAGTATCAATATTGATTCGAAAATAAAAACCACGCCCATAGAGTTGAAGAAATTTTCTTTGATGACCGTAAAAAAAATGATCAAGGCGATTCTGGAAAAGTCTTGTGCCGAGAGAGTTTGCAGAGAGATAGCCGAAAAAGCCGAATACAACCCTTTTCTGATTGAACAGATTTGTCTTTATTCAAAGGAACAGAGGTTGATTAAATTTTCCGGAAAATCTTATGATTTCAGCAATGGAGCAGGTTTTTCTTTTGTGAAATCAGAAGCAATGATTTTTTCGAGAATTGATTCCCTTGCAGAAAACGTAAAAAACTTTTTGCTTACGTCTTCCGCTTTGGGAAAAAGTTGCCCGTCTTACTTAATCTCAGGCATATCAGAATTGCTTCAAGGTACAAGGGGGGAAAAAACCATTTCCGAGAGTGTTGAAAAGGCTAAATCTTACAAAGGGGAATGTTTTGAGGTCAACGAAATAAGTCATATATTCAACGTAATGACTGGAATAAAAGATATTTTCATATCCAAATACGGTGAAAAAATAAAAGAAATACACAGATTGGCGATGAGAATATATAAGGAAAAGCCCAGTGAAATTTACACGGAAAATTTAGGTTACCTCTTTGAAAAGATCGACAATAAAAGAAAAGCTTTCGAAAGCTATTCAAAATCGGGCGAATATGCAATGGAAAGATACTCGCTTGATACAGCCCTTTCTTTGTTTCGAAAAGCTTTATCTATATCCGGGGAAGATGCGAATCTCGCAATTCCTGTTTACATATCAATCAGCAAAGTATATTTTGAAAAATCGGATTTCAGCAAATCACTCGAATACTTAAACAAAGCTATGGAGCATGCAAAAAGAATCGGGTCCCGATCGGACCTTGCGGAAATTTATATATGCCTTGGGAAAATTTACCACAGAAAAGCCGAATTCAAAACAGCAACTGAATTTTTCAAACGTGCACTTTTGTTGAAAAATAAATTGCTGGGAGTAAAGCATCCCGACTGCGCAAAACTCAGCATCTTAATCGGAAGAGTAGCATTTGACTGGGGCAGAAAATGCAAAAAAGCAGTTGATAGCTTTGAAAAAGCCCTTGCCGTTCAAATTGAAATACTTGGGAACAACCACTTAGACACATCGAATACATTCAACGACTTGGGAATAGTATACGGCTATAAAGGAGAGTATGTAAAAGCTCTGGAGTGCCTGGACAAAGCTCAATGCGTTGATACAAAAAACGAAAGCATAAAGAAAATTACTGTTGCAAAAAATCTCAACAACAGGGCGGTAATATTTTATAACAATAAAAAATACAAAAAATCATTTGAAAATGCATTGAAAGCCCTTGAGATATATAGAGAAATTCTTGGTGAAAAGCATTATCTCACGGCATACGCGTATCATAATACTGCTTCAATTCTTGATAATATCGATAAAGAAGACAAAAGAATTCTTGAATTTTATCGGATTTCAAACACAATTTTTAAAGAACTTTCAGGAGAAGAGCACATAGATGTTGCCGTTTCATACAACAATATCGGTTCATTCCATCTGGGAAAAAAGGATTATTCCAAAGCCGCGAAATACTTCGATAAAGCTTACAAAATTTATCTAAATAGATTGGGAGAAAAAAACTACCTGACTGCACTTACCCTCAACCAGACAGGGAAATGCTTTTATTTCACAAAACATTATAACAAGGCGACAATATTTTTCAAAAAAGCACTTGCCGGATGCAAAGGCGACTCTGAAGATGCTGCTGCTCTCAGAACAGAAATATACTCTTATCTCAGCGAGGTCTATAAAAAAGAGGGATTTTTAAAAAAGGCATCTTATTACAGGAGAAAAATTCGGATTGAAACAAGGAAGAAAAAATAATAAAAAATGGGGGATTAATCCCCCACGCATTCAAAAGGTGTGTCAGACCTCTTTTTTTGTCAAGTTGCTATTCGGCGATAATTATCTTGCCTGAATGTTTGTCTTTCCCGGCATCTAATATGAAAAAATATACTCCAGCGGGGATTTGATTTCCGTTTTCATCTTTTCCGCTCCATACGAGTTCATGGTATCCGGATTCGAGAATGCCGCATTCTTCCCTCGAAACAGACCTGCCAGTGATGTCGTAAACCAAAATTTTTACCTCAGAAGCGGTTGGAAGAGCAAGACGCAGAGGGAGGCGGCCGCTGATAATATTGGATGATGCGTAACGGACGGAAAAAGAAACTGGACTGACCGGCGAGATTTCTTCGACAGCGTTTATAGAATCAATGCAAAGGGTCTGTTTTAAGAGTGTGTCGTTGGAGTGGTTCTGGTCGCCTGCAAGAAGAGTCGCCATCATAATGTAATATCTCTGTCCTGAGACTGCCGAGAAATAGCCGAAATTCAATGTGTCATAAAATCCGGAATAGACTAATTTAGTTGTCAGTGTTGTGTCCATGACCAACACATTATTTTGATTTCTCACCCTGCACCTTACGCCGAAGCTTTCCGGGAAATAGTTGCCGTTGTTTTTGACGACGCCGATAACGCTTCTGTTTGAAGGATATACGGTGTCCGGGGGTGAAAGAAAACTGTAACCCATCGCGTCTGTAAAATAAGAGATATTTTTAGGAACTGAAGCAAAAATCTGTCCGCCCCATGACCAGAGCATTATTGGGAACCATTGACCGTTAGGGGTGTTCCAGACGGTTGTGATGTCGCTATGCAAGTACAGACAAGATACAGGAGAACAGAAAGTATCTATTACGTGAGTTCCAACTCGCTCGAAATAAGAAGGATTGTCTTTAACCCAGTTGTCAATGGATGCAGAATCGTTCAAACATCTCAGGGAAAAAGCATACGTATTTGTAAATTCTTTGAAATAATACAAATGATAAAAATCGCTTGTGGTGTGATTTCCGTATTTAAATTCAGCGTCACAGGCAACTTTTGTATATTCTACATTGTTGTATTGATCTCCGTCAACAGTTTGATAATAAAAAGGGCGGTTTTGTGAAAGCCTGAAAAGAACCCTCAAGTTTCTGTCTCCAGATGACCATTCATAAGTTATAGGTATAATCAGGCTTCTTTTGTTACGGTTGTGTGAAGCCGAGACATCAAAATCTTCAAGATCGCCTGAACCTGGATGATCATAAACTGTGCTTGTCCAAGAACCCGAAGCGCCAGTTGAACTTTCATTTATGAGGAGTTTATCGCTGTTGTCATACTTCGATACAAAGTAAAAAATATTTCCATCGGGCGTGCCTGGCGCTGCCCCGGAAGCTCCTCTTGATTCAGAATTATAATTATCGATAAAATACGTGTAGACGGTGGTCCAGTTCACGCCCCCGTCGGTGGATCTTTTAATGACAATATAATAATCTTCCATCAATACACAGCACATTTGAGGAGTCAAGCCGCAGTGGTTGGCGACGAGGAAAGGATTTTTTTCCATTACTCCCGAAGTTGCCGCTAAGCCTGAGTATGTGTATTGGTTCGGATCATTGAAATTTGTGAACTTTCTGAAATAAATATCATAATCGCTTGATGTGGTTCTTCTTGTGTAGAGATACAGCAAGTCCAGATTGTAGGGATCTATCTGAAGACCGGAAGAGAGTCTTGCGTAACTGTCCTTGTAAGAAAACCATCTGCTCCAAGTGTATCCGTAGTTAGTAGACCTCCAGATGAGCAGTGTGTCGTCCCTTGACCCTGCAACAAAAACATAGTTCTGATAGGAAGCAATATAACAACTAAAGACATCAAAAACACCGGTTGAAACCCTGCATGAATCCCACCCCCAGCCGTAAGAAAACGGTGAATATTGAATATTTTCCGTTGTCGTGGCGAAGGTCTGATCCTCCATGTTAAAAATATTGTCATCAGGATTCTGGGTGGCGTATCTGTTTCTTTCGGTATAATCTACGAATACGCTTGCTTCCTCATAACAGCTGGCGAGCTCTGAATAATTTATTTCGTCGGGGTCTTCATTAAAAAGCTTTTGCAGTTCGACAAGCCTTGAACGATATCCCACGTATTTTCCTTCGCCTGCAGAATATTCGTCCTCAGGGAGAAGAGGTATTAAATTTTCTATGCGCGAATTCAGATCTGAAGATACAGAAATTCTTTGCCTAGATGAAAACGAAGACCAGGACTTCATCATCTCTTCTTTTTGAGGAGTCCAGCCTGTTTCTAGACGGAAATTTTCATCCGTTACTTCCGCTGAAACAACGGCCGTGAGAAATACAAACACAGCAACCATCAGCAACCCTTTCATTTCTTCCTCCTTTTTTACTACACAGACTGATAAGCAATACTTGTGCCTTTAATGTATGTGGCGTTATGGAAGGACTTGTGAATTGAAAGAAAAAAACATGAAATCGCTGTAACTTTAATGTAACAAGATTCTTGAATTTTTGGATAAGAGGCGCAGGTGCTTACAGAAAAGTGACAAAGTAAAAAACTTAGATGTCTATCCCTTCCCATGTTATATTGTTTAAAAGCTTTTCAAGATTGTTTAGTCTGTCGTAGTCTTCGAGTTCTTCGTATATATTCCATGCGTGTTCAAGGCATTTCAGGGTTTTAAATTTGTTTTTTTTGTCTATTTTAAACTCATTGCTTCCGTAGCTCTCCAGAGAGGAAGCCAGGGATTTTTTGTCTCCGGTTTTCTTGAAGTATGACATGCTCTTTAAATAATTTTCTCGAGCTTTTTTGAAATCGTTCTGATTCGCGTGTACGTCTCCAATGAATTTAAAAGACCTGCCTGTTGCCTCAAAATCTTCAGTTTCAATCCTGTTTTTCAGGGCTCTTTCGTAGTAGTTCATCGCTTGGGTCGTGTAACCCCTTACCCTTTCTATGTCGCCTAATTTGTCTAAAATATAAGCTTCCAGTTTTAGGTTTTTAAGTTCGCGGGAAAGTTTTTGAGCTTGTTCTAGAAATTTCTCGGCTTTGTTGAAGTCCCTGGCTTTCATGAAAACCCCGCCTATGTTGTGGAGGTTGACTACCATCAAATTGTAGGAGCCGATTTCTTTTGCTGTATTGAGTGCCTGTATACTGTATTCAAGGCCTTTTCCGACTTTTCCTTGCCTGAAACAGACTTTGGCTAAATCGTTTAATACAGACGCCATATCGACAAAATTCTTGTTTTCTTCGAAAACTGACCTGGAGTTTTCAAGAGACTGCAACGATTTCTCGAGTTCACCTCTGTTTAAAAATATTTTCCCCCTGCAAGCGTGAATATGTCCAATATAGTCCTTCTCTCCGTTAATAGCTTTCTCTTCAAGATTTTCAAGAGTTTTCAGCGCGGCGTCATAATTTCTCATTTCAACTAATAAAAAAGCTTTCTGCTTTAGTATCTCCGACAGCAACTCTTTTTGTCCGTTTTCTTCCGAGACGTCTTTAGCCATTTCAAGGGTCTGCAAGGATTTGGCGGGTTCTCCTCTTTTGAAAAGAGAAATTGCTCTGTACAGCAAAAGCTTGACGTATGAGGACTTATCTTCCAAAGATATAAAATAGATTTTCGCTCTATTGTAAATTTCTTCATTGAGGGGAAAATCTTTTATGTCTTTTTCATAAAACATAATATTTAATGCTATTTGGTTTTTGTTTTCGGGATCATCTTCGATTTCATAAGCTTTAAACAATAAATCGCAGGCCTCATGCACCCTATAGTTATAATAAGACCACTGGGCTGCGTCGGTGAAGTATTTTACAGCCCAAGACTTTTCATCTCCCGCCAAATAATGCTGAGCTATCTCTGAAAACCTTGTTTTGTCTTTGCCGTAGAGCATCTCCAAAACTTTTGCGGATTCCCTGTGAAGCTGGGTTAGCTTTTCATTTGGAATATTTTGCAGGATACAGACTCTTGAATTCTCGTTTCTGAAATAAACGTGATTTGTCGAATTGAAAACCCATAATTTTTTTTTCATGCCTTCTTCAAGAAGAGATTCGTAAGAGCCGTTGAGCTTTGTGTCCTCGGCTTGAGAAGGGTTGGAAACAATCAACGTTTTTTTGCTGAAATGGTTTCCGAGTACGGACGCGAATTGGATCGCTTCTTGAAAATCTTTGTCCCACAATTCAGCCCTTTTGGATAAAACAGCCCTGAGGTCGCCTTCAAGAGTTGAATAATGATCTCTGTAATTTTCTTTGGATTCCTGTATTAAAAGACAGATTTGTTCGGATATAAGCGGATTTCCTGACGAAATGGCGGTTATTTTGTTTAAATCGTCTATTGTAATGTCTTCGCCAAGAAACGAAGTGATGAATTCCTCCTGCGCTTGAAGGGAAGTTTTTGTCAATTCAATTTCCATAAATGGAACGTCTTTATCCAAAACGAGCTGGGGTTTCGCCGGTTTATTCTGTGCGGTGGCAATTATGAGCAGTTGGCGGTTTGATATTTCTCTCGTCAGTATTTGTATCGCTTTTACCGAGTCTTCATCTAGGTATTGTATGTCTTCGAAGACAAGTATCAAGGGATTCTGAAAAGCCAGGGATAAAACGAAATTCTTAATCGCGAATAGCGTGTTTTCAAACCTGCTGGTTTGATCGAGACTGTCGTATATTGAATTTTCCCATTCAAGGCCCAACAGCGCGGCTATAATCGTAGGCGTCCGAATCAGCTCTTCGTTGAGAGCGATATTGCTTTCTGAAGTGTTTGCCTGGCATTTTTTCAAAAAATTTTCGTATTTTTTTATGAATACGTCTTTTTTATCGTGAACGGTCTCTTCTTTGAAAAAAAATTCGTTGAAAAAATCTTTGAAAGGTTTAAATGATTCTCTGAAAGCCGTGTTGGGGTGGAGAAAACAGGTCATGCCTTTTAATCTTTTTGCCAGTTCACCGGCGAAAAATGATTTTCCGCTTCCCTGTTCTCCGTAAATGTATATGATCCCGGGAAACCTTTTCTCGAGAAAAGGTTTTGAAAAATGAAGGCATTTTTCGCCTAAGACTATTCTTTCTTTGAAAAGGCTTTTGACCGGTTCTACGATTTTTTTAGGCAGGACTTTCAGGATTTTTATCTCTACGCTGGAGCCTCTTTCAATTATTGAAGAATGAGGCTGAATTTTGTGAAGGGTTTTCAACTCTTCACCGATATTTTCTGTAACCAAAATTCCCTTTTCGGCGGTCTGGGAAAGCAGAAAATCGGTTGTATTCAGGGAATTTCCCACTTCGACGCAGTCATAATAAGAAGGTGATTCAACGGGACCTATAAATGACATTCCCCGGGTGATAATCGAACGCGTGGAAATCTTAAATTCTTCTTCAGAAAATTTTATCTGTTTCAAAATATCTTCCAATTTGCTTTCATCATCCTTGTGCAGGCACATATAGACATGAGGGTTTGCCCTGTAATGTATCAACCCGAGATAAAGGATTGGATCAACAGAAATATTTTCCGTGATAAAGCTTAAAAAATCGTGAAATTCATCTTCCGTTTGAAACACTCTTTCGTCGAAGGACAGGACTATTGTCGTCAAATCGGCGAGTTCCTTTTTATTCGAACATCTAAAAGTCTTTTGGAAAATGTTTGTTTCTATCTCGTCAATAGGTTCGGTTTTGGTCGTCGAACTGTGTTCAAAATTTAATTTTGTCGACTCTGTAAAAAACAGGTTGTTTTGCTTTGTAAAAGAAGATTTTATGTTTTCAGAAACGATCAGGTTCTCCGTTTTTTCATCTATTGTAATCCTGTTTAACGGACCTGAACTTATGGAAAGATAAGCTTTTGTAAAAGCTTCTCCCATGAAATAAAACTGTTTTTCCCTCTTACCGTATATTCCCCAGTTTGTATTCCCAGTTCCTATGCCAATTTTACAGAAAACAAAAAACTCTCCATAAGAAGTTTTAATCTTTGAATTCGCCTTCATTTTTTTGAGTATTTCTATTCCTGCCAAAATCGAAGTTTCGGCCTTGTTTTCACCTTTTTCTTCAAGGAAAACGGCAAAAAGCATGTCGCCGAAAAATTTGTATACAAACCCGCCATGCGAATATATTGTTTGAATTATTGGGGACAGCAGAAGGTTCAAAGTGATTTTAAATTCGTCGTATCCTTCGGCTGATTTATCTTTCGTTTTTTCCAAAATTGAGTTTAAGGATGAAAAATGAACTATTACAACGGTTGATTGTATGGAACCATGAGGTTGGGAAACAAGATATTTTTCGAGAATAAATGAAGGTACGTTTTTATCCATAATTTCCGTTTCTCAACGATATATTTAATCGCCGAATATAAAAAGCTCATTACAATTTTAGCACCTCTGAAAAATAAGTAAATATCAGAAATTCAGACCCGTCAATCAAACTGAAGGGATTATTTCAAATTTGCATGAATCGTCCCCGTACAAAAGAGATTTTATGACTTCGGCTTTGACGGGTTTTTCGAGTATGCCTTCCCATATTCCTGCGTACCATCCCGCACTGCAGCTGCAGAAGGGTTTTGGAAAAGGAACTTTACCGGATCTGGCGAGAGGGCAAAAACATGCAGCCATTATCTTCTCTTTTAGAGTTTTCGCCGCCGCCCATGACTCCGGATCTCTTGGTTTTCTCTTTTCCTTTATGACTCCGTCCTCATAAATAGTAAACGCGAATTTATCTGGATAATCCTGCATGCGGGTTATCACATCTTCAATTTTACCTCTTTTTTTATACTCTTGTCTCAATTCGAGTATGATTTCGTCTCCGAATTCATCGGTAAATACGCAGGAACAAGAGGACATTATTTTTTTCCTGACCGAGATGTCCGGAATAAATTCGGACATTCTGTTCAAGGCGCACTCAATCCATTTTGCGCGCTCTTCTTCGTTGCTCGAAAGCAAAGATTCGTTTCCAAGCATTACTTTTTCGGTAATTATTTCGTTTGAAAAGGTTTTAAGGTTTCTTTTCCATTTTTCGATTTTCTCTTCAAACCATGTCATAATGACCTCTTTGTTTTATTATTACTAGTAATACCCCATCCAGGATGAAAAAGCCGAGTGGTTTTTTCGTAATTTTATAATATCATTAGATAATCAATTTCCGGGAGGCGACATGAGATTTTTTACCGTCTTTCTCATTGTGCTTTGGGCGGGAACTCTTTTTTCCCAGGAGTTTATCGTGGACCACAATTTTGTTCACCCTGAAAGCATACCTCAGAATTGGATAGATTCGGTTAAGGTTAAATGCAAGTGGCATTACGCGCACACATCTCACGGAGGTCAGCTGACGATTGGTCTCAATGACTACGAAACTCAAAACCCATTTTTCGGCGTGTCCATAGGTTCGTGCAATTTACCTAACACAGCTGGATCTTTCTGCATACACGACGGGCAAGTAAGCCAGACATACATAACGCCGGAGCTATACTGGCAGTCATCAACGGGGATGAATCTGACGAGAGCTGTATTGAACGCGAACTCTTCGCTTAACTTTTCCGCCTGGGCCTGGTGTTGTCAAGTCGACGGATACAATCAAACTCAAATTCAGGAGTACCTCGATTCGATAAGCTTACTTGAATCAGAATTTCCGGACGTCACTTTCATCTACATGACCGGTAACGCGCAGGCCGAAGGTTCGAGCGGATACAACAGACACCAGAGAAACAATCAGATAAGACAGTATTGCATTGACAACGATAAAGTCCTGTTCGATTTTGCCGACCTGGACTGTTGGTGGTTCAACGACACCACCGGTCATTGGGAGCAAAACACTTACTTCTACAACGCCGAAAGTATTCCCGTAGAACATCAAGCTTTCAACGGAAACTACGGCGGTCATACTACATATCTGAGTTGCCAGCAGAAAGCCTATGCGGTTTGGTTTATGTTTGCCGTTTTGAGCGGCTGGGACCCCAGCAGTCCTGTTGAGGAGCACTTTGGAGATAACCCAAGCATAAGCCAATGCCGTGTCTTCCCAAATCCTTTTTCTGCCGAAGCTCAAATCTGTTTTGCTTTGAAAGAGAGCGAATTCGTTGAAATACTCATCTACAACCTTCTTGGGCAGAAGGTAAAATCGTTGGTTTCCGGAAGACTTGAAAGCGGCGAGCACAGATTTGTCTGGAATGGAAAAACAGAGGGTTTGGAATTTGTCGAAAGCGGTGTTTATTTTTACAGAATAAATATAGGAGGAATAGAACAATCTAAGGGCGAGATAATCTACATAAAATAACATCTTTTTATGTAAATCACCCTGGAAAGAGATTTCAGATGTTAAATCATCTGATTATCCAAAGAACACACAACTGAATAATTTCTTCAGAGGATGCTATTTCTGCATGAAGTCAGAATGTGTAAGTGCCATGAAGATGACTTGAAACTCATTCCCTGGGATATGCTCGATTGTGACGTTTTGTTTTTTTGCCGATGTTGTCTATGAAATGCCCCCGACAGCTTACAATCCGGCTTTATTTACGTTCTTTGAGAATTTGTTCTGTAGCCTCTTCCGTGGCAGCTGAATAATTTTGGAAGGACATGGAATAACTCGCCCTTCCGCTTGTCTGGTTTCTCAAAACGGTGCTGAATCCGAAAAGTTCTGAAAGAGGGGCTTCGCTAGAGACGGTGTTGAGATTTCCCTGGATTTCTATGCCGGTCACTTTACCTCTTTTAGAGCCGATAAGACCGGCAATCGCTCCGACATATTCTTCCGGAGAGTTTATTTCAAGCGACATGATAGGCTCGAGAAGGATTGGCGAACACTTTTTAAATGCACTTTTAAAACAATCCCTCCCTGCTACTTTAAACGCCAGATCAGATGAATCGACAGGGTGAAAAGAACCGTCTATCAACTCTACCATAACGTCGACAATCGGGTATCCAGCCAAAATTCCTTTTTGAAGAGCTTCTATGACGCCTTTTTCGACCGATGGTATGAATTCTTTGGGTATTCTTCCTTCTTTAATTTTGTTTAGAAATTCAAAACCATGTCCAGCTCCGGCTGGCGAAACTATCATTTTCACGTGTGCGTACTGCCCTTTTCCGCCCGTCTGTTTTGAATATTTCAACTCTTCCTGGATTGATTGCAGAATCGTCTCCCTGTATGCTACCTTCGGTTCACCTGTCTCGATTTGCAGCCCGAATTCTCTTTTTAGCCTGTCGATCAGTATTTCAAGGTGAAGTTCACCCATTCCTGATACCACGATATCTTTAGTCTCCTCTTCTGTCCTGAAAAGAAACGAAGGGTCTTCCTCGGAGAGTTTAGTCAATGATTTACCCAGAGGCTGGGATTGATCTTTTTGGGAGGTTTTTATCGAAACAGACATTACTGGCGCCGGAAATTCTATGGACTCAAAGAGTATGGGATTTTCCAGATCGGTCAAACTGTCGCCGGTAAAGGTATGGGTCAAACCGACTCCTGCGGCTATGTCTCCTGCGTAAAGACATTCTACATTTTCCCTTTGGTTGGCGTGCATCTGGAGAATTCTGCTCAACCTTTCTTTTCTTTTTCTTGAGGCGTTGTAAATGTAGGATCCAGCCTTTACGGAACCGGAATAAACCCTGAAATAGACGAGTTTTCCCACGTGCTTATCGGTCTGAATCTTGAAAGCTAGTGCAGAAAACGGGTCGTCATCGGAGTTGTTTCTGAAAGACTGTGCGCCAGTTTCGTCCTTGCCGCTTAAAGGGGGCATATCTTGGGGCGAGGGTAGAAACATGTTTACGGCGTCGAGAAGTTTTCTCACGCCTTTGTTTTTAAAAGCTGATCCGCAGAGGACTGGAACTATTCGATTATTTATCGTCGCTTTGCGAACAGCCCCTATTATTTCGTTTTTTGTCAGAGAATTTTCGTCGTTGAAATATTTACCCATGAGTTCTTCGTCGTCTTCAATAGCCTTTTCTATGAGTATTTCCCTCTGCTTTATAGCTTGTTCCTGGAGGTTTGAGGGTATTTTCTCGACCTCGTATCTTTTGGCGTCATTATCGTCAGTGTAATAGTACGCTTTCATTTCAAGAAGGTCGACAATTCCTGTAAAATCTGATTCCGCCCCCACGGGTATCTGAAGGGGCAAGACATTTGCCTGAAGCTGGTCTTCAATTTCTCTGACAACTTTAAAAAAATTAGCCCCTATTCTGTCCATTTTGTTTATAAAAGCAAGCTTTGGGACGTTGTGTTTTTGCGATTGATGCCAAACAGCTTCGGATTGAGGCTCTACTCCGCCCACGGCGCAGAAAACTGCTATCGCGCCGTCTAAAACCCTTAAACTTCTCTCGACTTCAACCGTGAAATCGACGTGTCCGGGAGTGTCGATAATGTTTATCCAATGACCTTCCCAATGGCAGTGTGTGGAGGCTGATGTAATGGTAATACCTCTCTCCTGTTCTTGTTCCATCCAATCCATTTGGGCTTCTCCGTCATGAACCTCGCCCATCTTGTGAGATTTACCCGTATAAAAAAGTATTCGTTCGGTCAGGGTTGTTTTTCCTGCGTCGATATGCGCCATTATTCCAATATTTCTAACTTTATCGAGTTTAGTGATTTCCTGCATAATATTTCACCTTTCTGTCTGCGTTTTTTTTAATGTTCTTGAGAAAAAACATCCGGAAATAAGTATCTTTTTTTAGCATAGAAAGCGTTTGTTTTCAAGTCCCGTGAATTGTCTTTTAGGTTTTTGTAAAAATATATCTTGAAACTTGTAAATTCCGGCTCTGGAATATATAGTTTGTTGCCGGCTTAAAAGGAATTTAAAAACCAGGACAAGGTTTGAAATCCGGAGCTTGTTGCGCTGAAAAAGGTATAAAAATATGAGAAATCTCATACCCCAATTTATTGTTGAAAAAAGCATTAAAGGCGTTATTAGGGGTACATTCACTGCCGTGGTTGTTTTCATGGATATCAAAGGATTCACCACGATCACAGAAGAGCTTATGGAAAAGGGAAAGGATGGGGCTGAAACCCTTTCAATCCTTCTCGAAGCTATTTTCAGCCCAGTGACAAGGCTTATTTACGAATACGAAGGCTTTATAACAGGTTTTGCGGGGGACAGCATAAGTGCCGTTTTCCCTGTTGACAGGTGCCAAGTCTGGCATGCCTTGGGTTGCGTTCAAAAGATAAAAAATTTTGTGTCAAAATCAGAAAACGATAATCCCGAAGAAAAAAACATTTCCTTGAAAATAGGAGTTTCTCTGGGGTCTGTAGAATGGGGAACAATAGGGCACAAAAGAATAAAGACCTTCTTTTTTAGAGGTGAAGCCGTGGATAGATCCGTGGCGGCGGAAAAAAAATGCAGAGACACAGAAATTGTATTGGACAGCAGCCTTTTTAAATTTTTGGAAAATATTCGTGTAAAGACGACCATGCTTGACGACACCCATCTTGTCATGGAAAGCATAGAAATACCTGAAACAGACCCAAAAAAGGGTGAAGTTGAAATATTTGATCTTACAAAATTAAAGGAAATATACGACGGTTTTGTCTCGGAAGACCTGTCAGAAATGCCCTATAAAGGAGAATTCAGGGAAATAACAGCGGTTTTTGTCCAGTTTCAGGGGAAAAAAGAGTTTGAAGATTTGAAAATTTTCGTCGAAAAAATTTTTGTTGAAATTGAAAAATTTGGAGGTTACTTCAGCTCTCTCGATTTCGGAGACAAGGGGGATAATTTTCTTGTTGTTTTTGGAGCCCCCAGATCTCTTTCCAACAATCAGATGAGGGCCGTTGAATTCGCGCTTGCAATCAGAAGAGAAACCATAAAAGCCGGCATTAACACAGGAATTGTCTACGCGGGGATGATAGGAGACGAATTAAGGTGCAATTATTCATTTCTTGGAGAAGCGGTGATAATAGCTTCAAGGCTGATGCAGAAAGCCGGGTGGGGCGAGCTTGTATCCTCGGACAGAGTTGAAGAAGAGCTCTCAGGTGATTTTGATTTTGAATTTTTGGGAGAATTGAAACTAAAAGGCAAAGCGAAAATGACATCTGCTTACAAAATTACCGGAGAATCGAAAAAAACAGGAAAGGAAAGTGCGCTAAATAAAATTTTCGGAAGAGAAAATGAAAGGAAAGCGCTCGCTATAGGGATAGAAGAGGTAAGGCAATTCAGGTTTGGAGGTTTGTTCCATATCTATGGTGAAGCCGGTTCAGGAAAAACTTTTTTTGTGTTGAAAGCATTTGAAGGATACGAAACCAGAGTGAACCTGCTGAGTTTTAGCTGCGATCCAATTTTGAAAGAGTCCTTGAATCCCGTCGTGGGTTTTTTGAAGAGTTATTTTAGGCAGAGGACATGCGAATCTGAAGCTGAAAAAAAGACAAATTTCGAAATTGTATTCAATAATCTCCTGCAAACTCAATCGGTTAAGAGAGAGAAAATCTTGGTTGAAAATCCCGGAGAAAAACTCCTAAAAATCAAACCTTTCTTGCAAGAGTTGTTAAATATAGACCATGAAAGTAATTTTTTGTTTCATCTTGAACAAAAACAGAAAAAAGAAATTACAATGTTCTCGCTAAAAGATTTTTTTCTGTGCCTTTGTTCCATCAAACCGACTGTGTTTTTCATGGACGACTTTCAATGGATTGATGATGAAACCTTGGAATTCACCGAAATATTTCTAAGAGGTATAGAAGATTATCCTGTATGTTTTATCACGGCGTCGAGGATGGACGAAGAGAATTTGCCGTTGAAGAAGAAAATCAAAGGCAAAGAAATTGAGATGCGGCCACTGGATTATGGGAATGCTGTCGAGATGATGGGGGATATTCTAAAAAAAGAAATTTCTGAAGAGGCATCTTCTTTTATATACGGCAAAACACAGGGTAATCCATTCTATGTATACCAATTCTGCAAGTTTCTTTTTGACAACAATTTATTTATAGAAAAATACGGTATTTACGACATTCAAGCAGAGAAAATCGAGGTTCCTGACACCGTCTTCTCTCTTCTCGTAGCTCGGTTTGATCAATTTCCGCTAAACCTCAGGTTGTGTCTGCAAACGGCGAGTGTTCTCGGCAATGATTTTGATGTTGCCTGCCTTTTCGAGATATTAAAGCAAAGCCAAAACATGGAAAAAAAGAATTTTGACGAAGCTTTAGGAAGTCTCGTCAAAGAGGGGTGTCTTTTTTTTACAGAGGCAAGTATATGCTCTTTTAAGAGCAATTTTCTAAGAGAAGCAATTTATCAAATGCAGTTGAAGTCAATCCTTAAACAGACGCATCTTTTGGCGGCTCAAAGCATAGAGAAAAGTCATGGTGATCATACGGAATTCTTTTACCAGATAGCGAGGCATTATTATCTTTCAGAAAATTTCGAAAAAGCGCTGCCGTATTACAGAAAAGCGGCGGATTTTCTCATGAAAAAATACAGAAACAGAGAAGCTGTCGAGAGCCTTGAAAGGATAATTGAAATCTCGAAAGACCAAAAGGAAAAGTTTACCTGCTTCTACAAACGGATGAAAACAAACTTTTATGCCGGCAACTGGGAAAAAGCGATTTCGGACGCTTTGTATTTATGCGAAAGCTTAAAAAATGTTATCGAAGTGGAATATTATATTCAAACTTTGAACATTCTCGGTCAGCTCTACCTCTACACAGGAAAAGCAGATAAAGCTCTGGAGACATCCCAACTCGGGGTTTCAATTTGTGAAAGCATGGGCGCAGAAGATCAAAAATGGATTTTCTGGGGTCTTTTGGGACAAATTTACAACAAAAAAGGTGAATACGATGTAGCAATGAAATACTATGAAGATGAAAGAACAGCAGCCGAAAGACAAAAAGACAACGATACCCTGACGAAAGTCCTCGGGAATATGGGCTTGATCCATTGGGTGAGAGGAGAATTCGACAGAGCCATAGAACTATACTTAAAACAAAAAGAAATTTATGAAATAAAAGGAGATTACTCTGGTTTGAGCTTTGTGCTTTTAAACTTGGGTTCTGTGTATTTTCACCAAAACAGGCTTGATGAATCCATGGAGCATTTTGAACAATCGCTGTATTACAGCGAAAAGACGGGGTATAAAAGATTGATAAGCGCTTCTTTCGGAAACTTGGGTGGAGTGTATTATGAAAAGGGGGATTTGAAAAAAGCCTTTGAATGTTTCAACCGAAAAAAGAAAATATCCATTGAGCTGGGGGATAGACAAGGCATAGGCCTTGCCACAGGAAACATTGGCTCGATACACGCTGAAAAAGGCGACTATCAGAAAGCGATGGAAAATTTTCAGGAAAAGAAGAAAATTTGCCAAGAAATCGGGGACATGAAAGGTCTTGTTCACGCGCTTGAGTCTCAAGGTGAATTGTATATAAAGACGAAAAGAACGCAAGAAGCGCTGAATTGCATAACGCAGGCCGAAGAAATTTGCGACAGAATCGGATATAAAATTGGGAAAATACAGGCGAAATTCTACATGGGAAAAGTTTTGCTGATGGAGGGAAAATACATGAAAGCTCTGGATGAATTCAGAAATGTTATAGCCCTTGAAAAACAGATAGGCACCCAGGTGTTTTCCGCGTATACCAAAGTGGGGGTCTGTATTTCAAAAATTGAAGATAAGGATAACAACATAATTAAAGAGTTATCAACTTTGACTGGATTTTCTTCCGATCCGCTGGATTATTTCAATTATTCTTTGGAAAAACTGAGTATTAAAGCCAATTCTACTGAATACGCGGACGCTTTATCTGATTACGGGGACTATCTTTTGTCGATTTCAAAAAAGGGTGAGGGAGACAAACAGAAAATGATCGCAAAAGAGATATACCGGGGTATCAGAAATTGGAAATGACAGGAAATTTAGGTTGAGTAAAAATTTCTTACCCGAAAATGCAGATTAAGAGGAGGGGATCTACGGCTCCTGAAATAATGTTTATTCACGGAAGGGCTCAGGGCAAGAAAGATCCGGAAGAACAGAAAAAAGCCTGGATTAAAGCACTCGAAAAGGGTTTGAAAAGCTCTGGGCTCGGTCTGCCAAGCGAAATAAAATGTATTTTTCCTTTCTACGGTGATCGCCTGGATTATATTGTTCAGGAAACAAAGTTTATTCCAAGCATTGAAAATACGATTAGATACAAGCTTTTGGAAGAAATGGCTGAAAATGGAGGTCTGTTAAGAGATAAAGAAATCGAAAGCGAAGGTGAAAAAAGTATTTTTTCAGACGAAAATTTTCAGAAACTTTTAAAATTGCTCGAAAGAGATTTGGATATAGGCCCTTCTTTCTTGAGAATTTTCACAAAAGACGTTTCGATGTACCTTTCAAGAGAAGGTGTAAAAAAAGATATAAACGGTATTGTTGTATCGGAAATAACTGAAAACACGAGAGTAGTCGTAGGGCATTCACTGGGGTCCGTCATCGGATATGAAGTATTGTCTGGTCTTGAAAAACCGAATATTCCGCTTTTTATAACCCTCGGATCCCCCCTCGGTCTTTGTTCTGTAAAAAGACATGTGTCAAAACCGTTTAAAAAACCTGACTCTGTCGAGGAATGGATAAACGCTTTTGACGAGAGGGATTTCATCGCTCTGAACAAGCTTGATGAAAGTAATTCTCATACAGGAAAAGGGATTACAAACAAAAACGATATATGCAACGAAAGCCCTGGACATCACGGAATAAAAGGATACCTTGATAATGCGTTTGTCGCGACAAGCATATATAATGCCGCTCTTGGAGTACGGAATTGTTTTAATACCGCTTGATATTTTTTCATGCTGTTGTATACTGAATTTTTGATTAAAGAAGATCTTTGATCCCGTTTAAAAACACCAAAAAAACGAAGGAAAATATGCACAGTTTAAAAAGCTTCAGCCAGTTAGGGCTTTCTCAAGACGCGTTGGATGCCATAGAAAAAAAGGGATTTGAAGAACCAACAGAAATTCAGAAGCTTGTCATCCCGAGAATGCTGTCAGGTATAAAAGATATAGTAGGCCAAGCACAGACCGGAACGGGGAAAACGGCGGCTTTCGGACTGCCGATTTTGGAAATGGTTCAGTGCGACAAGAAAGTTCATGCTCTCGTGCTGACACCTACGAGGGAATTGGCGATTCAAGTGTCGGAAGAGTTGAATTCCATCAAAGGCAGTAAAAATGTCTCGGTAGTTCCAATTTACGGAGGACAGTCTATTGAAGAGCAGTTTAGACGCCTTAAAAAGGGCGCGGAGATCATCGTCGGAACACCAGGCAGGATAATAGACCATTTAAAAAGAAAGACAATAGATTTATCGCTCATCTGCGTGCTGGTTATAGACGAAGCCGATGAAATGCTCAACATGGGTTTTATCGACGAGATGGAAGAAATTCTCAAACATGCCAACCCGGAAAAGAGGACTCTCATGTTTTCCGCGACGATGCCGGAACGAATTATGGGAACCGTAAAGGCATACATGAAGGATTATGAGGTTATTAAAATTCGGAACAATCAGATGACGACCAGCCTAGCCGAGCAGATTTATTTCGAAGTTCGCGAAGAGGACAAAGTTGAAGCCCTCTGTAGAATTATTGATTACGAAGACGACTTCTACGGATTGATTTTTTGCAGGACAAAAAGGGATGTAGATCTTCTGGCGACAAGGCTTTTGGACAGAGGGTATGACGTGGAAGGTCTTCATGGCGATATTTCTCAGGCTCAGAGAGAAAAGATTTTGGACAAGTTCAAAAAAAAGCATATAAACATTCTTGTGGCTTCTGATGTGGCAGCACGAGGCCTTGATGTTTTCAACATATCGCATGTAATCAACTTCTCTCTTCCACAGGATCCAGAATCTTATGTCCACAGGATTGGAAGGACAGGCAGGGCGGGAAGAAAGGGTACCGCCGTGACGTTTGTGACGCCGTATGAATATAGAAAAATGTTTTTTATAAAAAAAATTTCCAAAGCCCGAATAACAAAAGCCGACATACCGGGAGTGGAAGAGGTTATTAAAATGAAGTTTAAACGCATCCAAAAGGAACTCGAAAATGCCATAAGGAACTATGAAGACAGCGATTACAGCGAATGGGCATGCGATCTGGTAAAAAAATACGGCGCGGAAAAGACAATAGGCTCTCTTTTGAAGATGACATACTTTGAAAAACTCGACTCGAGTGTCTACGCAGACATAGGCGTGAAGAAACCAGGTGGGGCAACCAGCGAGAACTACATAGACAACCAAGGCACGGCGAGACTGTTTATTTCAGTCGGGAAAAAAGACGGATTTACGCCGAGGAAACTTGTTCAAATGCTTACAAAGAAGGTTAAAATTAGAGGCAATAGAATTGAAGAAGTCGAAGTCTTTGAAAACTTTTCCTTTGTGACTGTGCCTTTCTCCAGCGCAGAAGAGGTGATTAAGAAATTTTCTATGCAGATAAAAGGTAGAAAAGCTTCGGCAAGAAGGGCAACTGCAAGAAATAAATGAATGCGATTTGAACGCCCCGGTATTGTCCTAAATCCTCCTTTCTTATATACTTAATTCTTTACATTCGGTAATACGATATTTTCGCAAAATCGAGAAAAGGAAAAAGAATGGGTAAAAATCATCTAATTTTAGTCGTAAACACTGGCTCCACGACCACAAAATGCTCGCTATTCAAGCAAAACGGAGATAATGTTGAAGTTCAAACTTCGGCGGTAATGGAACATTCCGATGATTTGATCCATAAATATCCGAATATTGCGGCACAGGTGGATTTCAGAGAGGAGCTAATACAAAACTTTGTGAAGGGAGCTCTCCCGGAAAAAGAAAAGGTAAATGGCATAGGTGCCATTGGAGGGATGTTGCCGCCTGTCCCGAGTGGAGTGATAGAACTGAACGAAACCCTCGCGGATTTCAGCCTGAACAGACCTGTTTATCAGCACGCTTCAAATCTCGCGGCTCCGATCGCTTTCAGGCTTTCAAAATTTTTGAAAGCCGTTTCCTACGTCGTGGATCCTGTCGGTGTAGATGAGCTCAATCCAATAGCCAGAATTTCAGGTTGTCCGGAATTTCCTCGTTTTTCTTTTGTCCATGCTTTGAACATTAGAGCGACAGTCAGAAAACTCGCCAAGGAACTCAACAAAGACTTCCATGAGATGAGATGCGTGGTTTGCCATCTCGGAGGAGGTTTTTCAATAGCCCCTTTTGACAGAGGTAAAATAGTTGACAGCGACAACAGAATGGAAGGAGCCCCCTTCACCCCTGAAAGGGCGGGAGGAGTTCCTCCTATACCACTCCTCGAAGCTTGTTTTTCCGGCAAGTATAAAAGAGAGGAACTGCATAAAAAACTTTACGGAGCGGGCGGCATTTACTCTTATCTCGGCACAAAAGACATAAGAGAAGTAGTCAGGAGGATAAACGAGGGAGACAAATACGCGAAGTTTATATACGATGCCATGATTTACCAAATATGCAAAGAGATTGGATCAATGGCTTCGGTTCTCGATTTTGACTTTGACGGAATTATAATCACCGGCGGGGTGGCAAAGGAATGTTACCTGACTGGTGAGATAAAGAGAAAATGCTCAAAATTGGGTATGGTATATGTCTATCCGGGAGAAAACGAAAATGAAGCGATTGCGACAAGCGTTTCCATGGTGTTGACAGGAAAAGAGAAGGCAATGAAATGGCCACAATGTATCGTAAAGATAGACGACAAAAAGCCTTATGAAATTTTCAAGAGTTTAAAAAGCTGAATGCCGGAGGATGTTTTGAGAATTAATAATTTTCGAGAACTCGAAGAGGCGGTGAAAAAGCTTTCGCCTGTTTCGCTTGCGGTAGCCGCGGCTTCGGACGATGAAGTAATTGGCAGTCTCGATTTGGCTGTAAAAGCAGGTTTTTTAGGGAAATGCTTTCTCGCCGGTGATAAAGGCAAAATCGAAAAAAGCCTTAAAAACGCGGGAAGGAATTTGAAAAAAACCGAGATATTGGAAGCTGCTGAAGACAGGGAAGCCGCTTTTTTGGCAGTAAAGGCGGTAAGGGATAATGAAGCTCAAATACTCGTAAAGGGAAGCCTTAAATCAGAATTGTATTTGAAAGCGATACTCGACAGAGAAAGCGGGATTAAATCTTCCTCTGTTCTCTCTAACCTCAGTGTTTTCGAGATGAAGAGTTATCCCAAATTCTTCGCAATAAGCGACAACGCAATAATAATATACCCAACTCTCGAAGAGAAAATTTCAATAATTGAAAATACGAGAAAAATGTGGAGAGCTTTTGGAATTGAAATGGTCAAAGTGGCCGCTATTGCAGCTGTCGAAACGGTAAGCTCTAAAATGCAGGCGACTCTCGACGCCGCGGCTCTTTCGATCATGTCTTCAAGGGGACAATTGAAAAACTTCATAATTGAAGGGCCGGTAGGATACGACGCCGCTATAAGCAGAGAGTGCGCACTTCATAAAGGATTAAAAAATTCCGTTGTCTGCGGAGACCTCGATTTCATTCTCGCGCCGAATTTAGAGACAGCGAATTCCCTGGGTAAAAGTTATAAATTTCACGGTGGAGCGACCTGGGGAGGGTTGGTGTTCGGAGCAAAAGCCCCCTGCGTTCTAAATTCACGGTCTGACGACGAAAGAAACCGCTATAATTCTCTTTTGATCGCGCGTGCGATAGTTCACGGTGAACCCCTTACCATAAGCGAGGAAAAAAAATGAGTATTTACGCTTTGATTATACTCGCGTATTTTGTTTTGGTAGTCATTTTGGGATTTTTGACAAAAAAAACAGCGAGCAAGTCTGTCGCGGAATTTCTTGTAGCAGGAAGAAACCTGGGAATAATTGTCTGCGCTGTCGTCGTATCCGCTGAATGGCTCGGCGGAATGAGCACAATAGGCGTCAGCGAAAAGGCGTTCAAGACAGGTTCGCTTCAGCCAATTTTCTACAACATCTCCACAGCTGTAGGCATGATAATAATCGGCTTCACCGTAGCTGCGCACTACAGGAGAAAGAGCGTTCACACCGTCAGTGAGATGATAGAATCGATTTTTGGTTCCAGCGCGAAAACCATTTCCGCCCTGGCTTTTCTTATCGCCTACATAATTCTCACGTATGTCCAGCTTCAGACCTGCTCGAGCGTCATAGCTCCGCTTTTTAACATCAATTGGATATGGGCTGTTCTGATATCTTCGGTTATTATAACCATATACACGTATTTCGGGGGAATGCACGCCCTCGCAATAACAGGAATAGTCTACCTTGTGACTATGTACGTGGGTTTAGGCGCGGCTTTTATCATAGGGCTTTTCAAGGTCGGGGGTTTTGGTCCTCTTCGCGATGTATTGATCGCCAAGGGCGCGCCTGTTAATATGTACAATCCCTTTAGTGCTGGAGTCAGCGACGCTTTTGCTCTTCTTTTAGGCGGTGTCCTAGGAGGAATGGCGGCCCAGGCGAGTATACAGCCAATATTTTCTGCGAGAAACGTGAAAACCGCAAAATGGTCGTCTGTTTTGGCTGGGCTGATTGTAGCTCCTTTTGGATTGATGGCGGCCTTTCTGGCTCTGTACGCGAAGACAGGTCTGTTTTTCGACACGACAAACGTAAAAGCGAACGAGATTCTGCCGACTTTGCTTCAGACACCTTCGTTCATTCACCCTGTTCTCGGAGGTATAGCACTCGCGGGAGTTCTCGCCGCTATTTTGTCAACAGTAGGTCCGGTCAATTTCGCCGTTGTGACTATTGCCGCCAAAGATATTTATCACGGAATCATCAACAAAAACGCTGAAGACAAAAAAGTTGTCTCGACCGCTAAGAAGCTTGTCATACTCGTAAACATCATCACTGTCCCTTTGGCGATTCTATTGAGGGGTGGAATTCTCGACACCGCCTATGTTTCCTACGCCATTCGGGCAATAGGGGCGATTGTAATACTCATGGGAATATATGCCAAAGGATGGATAACTCCTCTCGGCGTCAAACTTTCTTTTATATTGGGCACCATCGTCGTCTTTTTGACGATTGTTGCCAAACAGCTTGGAATTTTCACTGTTGACAAGACCTACAGCGCTGTAGTGACTACAATAGTTATAATTGCTGTATCCACTATTCTCGACAAGCTATTTTCAAAAAAAACTGCAAAATGAGGTTATGATGAAAACGATGTCCAAGCGCTTTATTGACGGATCGAGGATAATCGTAGAGTCTGCTGTGAGAACAGGAGCAGACATTTTCATTGGTTATCCCATAACTCCAGCTAATCTCATTTACCTTTATGCGAGCAGACGTTTTAAGAATGTAATTCCGGCACCGGACGAGATAACGACACTGCAGTGGATGGCGGGTTTTTCGGCGACCGGGAAAATACCCGTAACAGCGACTTCTTTTCCGGGATTCGCACTGATGGTCGAATCAATCGGCATGGCTTTCATGATGGAGCTTCCCATGCTGATAATTCTCGTTCAGAGATTAGGTCCTTCGACCGGTACGGCTACCGGAAGCGCGCAGGGAGACGTCATGCTCGTCAACGGGGTCAATTCAGGGGGATACCATCTACCGACATTTTGCGTTTCAAATTTTGAAGACTGTTGGAAACTCCCTTCTGCCGCAGTCAAAACCGCGGTAAAACTGAGGACTCCCGTTATACTGCTCACTTCAAAAGAGATGGTAATGACGTTACAGGATTTTGACACCGATTCTCTCGAAGAAATAAAACCTGTGGAAAGGGAATTCTACGAAGGGCAGGAGGAATTTATGCCCTACCACCCTAAAGAAAATAAAGTTCCCCATTTTTTGCATGTCGGAAACCCCAGGCACCAGGTCAGAATGACAGCATCAACCCATGACAGAAAAGCGACGCTTCAGCATTCGACACAGGAAGCTATTTCAAACACTAAAAGGTTAAGAGAAAAGATGACAGAGAATTTAAAGGATTATACCTATTATGACTATGAAGAAGACGGAAATGAAAACCTGGTATTTTCGTTTGGCACCACTTCCTTGGCTTCGAGGGATGCGGTGAAAATACTGCGTTCAAATGGGAAAAAAGTTTCACTTCTCGTCGCCAAAACTCTGTTTCCAATTCCGGATGACTACTTAAGGATAATCACCAAACATAAAAAAACAGTCATTGCCGAAGAAAATTTGACTGGACAATACAGGGAATTGCTTTTCGGCAGGATGGGTAAAAATGAAGTAAGAGGGGTCAACGCAATCGGCAGGATGATAAGACCTGAAGAAATCGTCGAAGAGGTGAAAAGATGAACAGGGAATTTTTATCTGTTGACAACATGCCTTTTTGCGGTGGTTGCGGCCACAGGACTGTCGCACAGAGTTTGGAAAAGGCTCTGGGGAGAATGAAAGATTTGAACCCCCTCGATGTCGTCGTTGTAACTGACATAGGATGTATAGGAATAATTGACAAACAGTTTAAAACTCACACCGTACATGGTCTTCACGGCAGATCGACAGCTCTCGCCGCAGGCATATCTATGGGCCTCTCAGAAGAAAACAAAAAGGTAATTACCCTCATAGGCGATGGAGGAGCGACGATTGGGTTACAGCACGTAATTGAAGCTGCTCAGAGAAACATAGATATGACTGTCATCGTCCACAACAACATGCTCTATGGAATGACCGGAGGGCAGCCTTCCGGTCTGACACCCTGTGGTTTTAAGACACCCATAATGCCCGAGGGTAAACCAATGAGAGGACATGACCTTTGTAAGCTCGTTCACGCTGCCGGAGCCCCTTACGCCAGAAGACTTATAGCGATAGGTGATTTTTCAGACGTCATCGAAGAAGCGTTGAAGATAAAAGGTTTCTCTTTTATCGAGGCAATGGAAATTTGCCCAAGCTACGGTCTCAAATACAACCCGACTAGAAAGCTTCATGAGATAGCAGAAGAAGCAGGTCTGGAAATCAAACTCTGGGAAAACAAAATTGGTCAAAGGGATGACAATAGCTACAGGCATGTAACTATTAATTCACTTTTCGACGAGATCCAGCCCCTGGAGGTAAACTTTAAATCTGATTTCAGGGGGAGGTATTCTCTTTTATTGTCGGGATCTGCAGGTGAAGGCGTTCAATCAGCTGCTGAATTGTTGTCAAAGGCTGTAATATCATGTGGTCTCTCGGCCACAAAAAAAGGCACATATCCTGTTACGGTTGGTGTTGGTTTTTCGACTTCTGAAGTTATTATTTCTTCCGACCCAATCCTTTTCACAGGCATTTCGAGCCCAGACGCTGTTATTGTAGTTTCAAAAGACGGTTTAAACAAAGTAAAAAGCTCTGTTTCAGAAATGAGGCAAGGTTTTTTGTACATAGATTCTGATCTGAACGCCCCGGAGACGAAAGCAAAGATTTTGTCGAGTGATTTCAGAAAACCTTTCGGGGCTAAAAGCGCCGCACTTTTGGCTCTTCTTTTATTTCTTTCCAGAGAAAAACTCATACCCGTTGAGGCTCTTTCTGAACAGGTTAAAGCTTCGGGTATCGGTAAAAAAATTGACATTGAAAAATTGTTGTCATGTTTGAAGGATTGAGGGTGTAAGATTACATGTAGGAAAAAAATAAAAGGAGGTATGTATGAGGATTTTTAAAATGTCTTTGATTCTTTCTTTTGCCGCTACAGCTATGGCGGCTCAGATCTCGATTGGTTTTTCCGAGATTCCAATGAACGTTGGACTTTCATGGGCGACATGCGGTAATGATTCGGTTTCAGTTAATGTCGGAACGCTCGGAGGTCCCCAGACATGGAATTTTACTTCGCTGGCTACCTCAGACATGGAGTATCACAGGTTGATAACTCCTTCTTCCGCGCCATCTTTTTCTTTATTTCCCACGGCTACAAAAGTTGAACTCGTACAGGATGAGTTGTATAGCTCTGACTCAAATTTAATCTATTTCGAAATCATTCCGGCTAGTTTTAGAACTCTTGCGTGGGAATACATAGACCCTTCGGAACATATAATTATGGAAGTAGACCAGATGCAGTTTCCGCTTCCGCTGAA